>JAKLJF010000466.1 GCA_023151335.1 Thermoanaerobaculia bacterium
GACCGGTGAAACTAAAGCGTTTGTGATGTGAAAGTTTGTGTAAAATCGGATAATTCGGAGCATATAGCGGAAGGGTTTACCGCGGTGGCCTTTGGCCGGTCCGGGTAAACCCTTCGTTTATGGCGTCAAAAAGGTGTTGACATTGTCATCCGGGAGGGCGGTTTCGTTATCATCTACCTCGTATCCCTGCGCTTCGGCGTACTCCCGGAGTTTTTTGGCCAGGATATTGCGGGCGCGGTGCAAGCGCGAACGCACGGTGCCGATAGGGATGTTGGCAAGGGCCGCGATCTCTTCGTACGTAAAGTCTTCCAGATCGAGCAGTACGACCAGGCGGAATTCCGGCGACAGGGCATTGATCGCCCTGGTCACTTCGTCGCCGATCAGCCGCCCGCCGATTTCCTCGTGCAAACCGAAATAAGCCGGGGAAACGGGTTCGTCCTCGTTGTGGTAAACTACAATGTCTTCGTAATCCACTTTGCGCGGTTCGCGCACGGTGGTACGGTACTCGTTGATGAAAGCGTTGCGGCAGATCCTGAACAACCACGCTTTGGCATTAGTGCCTTCCAGGTAGCGGTTCATAAAGCGCCATGCTTTCAGGTAGGTTTCCTGCGTGAGGTCCTCCGCGCGCGTAGCGTCGTTTGTCAGGCGGTACGCGAACGTGTACACGGCATCCATGAGCGGGTAGAATTCGCGCTCGAAGATGCGGTCGTAGCCGGTTTGTGTGCGTTCGTTTGCCATGATGGTAAAGGTAGCCATTTCTGGTAGTTTTGGTTTTGGGTGAAAAAAAACAGCGTTTCACCCGATGAAGAGGTCAAACACTGTAAGCGGGCACAAAAGTTCCCGGCTTTTTAAAATAATGCAAATTTTTTTTACAAACAAAAAATTCCCTCTCGCAGCTGTTACTTTGGCGCGTCAAAAAAATCAGGACCATGCTTGTCAACCTTGCCGAAAACAACTCCGTCGCCAACCGTTTTATTGCCGAATTGCGCAACATCGAACTACAGAAAGACCGCCTGCGCTTTCGCCGGAACCTGGAACGCATCGGAGAAGTGCTGGCTTATGAAATTTCAAAGACCCTCGACTACGAACCTGTCGAGGTAGAAACGCCGCTGGGCATTGCCACGCATACCCTGCCCGCCGACCGCCTGGTGCTGGCCACTATTCTGCGCGCCGGGCTGCCGCTGCACCAGGGCATGCTGAATTTTTTCGACCAGGCCGACAATGCTTTTATCAGCGCCTATCGCAGGCACCACAAAGACGGCTCTTTCGACATTCAACTGGAATACGTCAGCTGCGGCGACCTGAACGACGCCGTGCTTATCCTGGCTGATCCCATGCTGGCCACCGGCGCTTCGGTGGATATGGCCCTCAAACACCTGCTGCGCCACGGCACGCCCAAAATGGTCATCGCCAGCACCGCCGGTGTGGAAGCCGTGCAACGGCAATACCCCAAAGCGCACCTGTGGCTGGGCGCCATCGACGAGGAACTCACCGCCAAAGCCTACATCGTGCCGGGGCTGGGCGATGCGGGAGACCTGGCGTATGGGGAGAAAGTGTGAATTATATGGAACAACCCGCGGGATTTCTTATTAACCGGGTTGATTTTGTATCTAAGTAATTTACAAAACGACAAACGGCTTCATAAGCGTTCTGCCATCCGGTAATGTCAAACTGAAACAATACAGTCCCGGCGCCCAGCCGGTGGTATCTGTTTCCCGAATTTTGCCTGTCCAAATACCTGTTTGTTTAATCGATCCGGTTATTCCAGATATAACCCATTGCCCATCCACTGCCTCCGAAGCGGTTATGACTGTTTTACCATGTGTCGGGTTAGGATTTATCAGTAAATTTATGCCAGCCTTGGCGGGTTTTTCAGTCAAACTTACGGGTGTATTGATCCCTAATGTATCGCAAGGGCTACCGGCAAAATCAAAAAGATTGAAATTCGGTATATTCGGCAAAGTCCGCACATTGTAAACAGGCAAAGGCAGCCCCTTTTCCTCAAACTGCCAATCCGTCGCGCTACTATCCTGAAATCTTATAATATTCAGGAAATTTGACCGGCTCATATTATCGAGATACAGATTGCCATCCGGGCCATATTGCATCAGATTCAAACTGAGCCCCCATTTAAAATATTCATAGGTAAATATAACGGTATCGAGTTTTGGGGTCGCGGCCTGTAAGTTCGCCTCCAGAATAACTAATTGTGAATTGATCAGAACCTTTGACCCGTCCGGCGAAAAAGCAATGCCGCCGCCACCAAAAGTATGAGGTGAAGTATCAAATACAAGCGGATTGGAAAAAGTACCCGTGCAACGATCAAAGTCAAATACCACGGTGCGGCAATTCTGAGTTCGTCCATAACGGGTTCCGTTAAGCGAAAAAACGGAACTTCCGGTGCGATGACAGGCCAAATCTGGTCCAATCTCCTGAGCGGGCAAGGTCAAGATACCGTCCGGCGAAAGTAAAAACCTGTAGTACCTGTTGGATGCATATTCTGGGATGATAATCCACCAATCCCTGCCATTGCCATGCCGAACGGCGCAGAAGGGTTCCAATTCACTATTTAACAGGATGTGGTTTTTACTACTTACGCCACCCAATCCGCCATTCATGCTCATATCGATCACCGTGTAGTAAAACGGGCCACAAGTAATTTTTTTCTCCACATTGTACCGGGCGCCCGTATGAAAGAGATAATACAGGTGATCACTGCCGGGCAAAGGCAGCGTCATCGCCCCTTTGGGGCTGATATAACCGTTTTCAGAGCACACCCAATCGGCAATTTCGCCGGGATTCAATCCATCGCCGCCGGGCATCGTGTCGCCGAGTATGTTGGCAACATAACACCCGTTGGTATAGAAAAGCATAACTCCAAGCGAATCGCTCATTGCTGACGTCGTGCTCTCGAAATTCATTTTCAGATCGGCTTGTTCTGTCTCGGGGCCGTTGGAGCCGAAGCGAATCAGAAAATTTCCGTACCCCGGCGCGCCGGGGTACTCATTTACGCCGGAAACCCATACCGTCCGGGTTGCCTGTCCAGACATAAGGGTTAAATTCGTTGCAAGAACAAACCAGCCGAGTACAATTTTGTACCGATACAGAATTAATGGCATGAATATCTGATTTTAATCTTTTGTACGGATTTTGAGAAAGTTTTGCCTGCCAGGACTCATGTTTTGCTTTATGACCCGCCCGGCTTCGTAGTGCCACTCCTCTTTTTCTTTTGGCAGTTTGAATTCCGAAGGAGGCGTATGCGGAATAGGGGTCATCAGCCGGTACGAAGTATCCTTCTGCGCCCATTCGTAAGGATAATATGTTTTTTGAAAGCCGTTGCCCGGCTGCTGAAAGTTCAGGGTGTCGCAGGGGGAAGTTTCCCATTCGCCAAGGCGGTAATTGGGGAATCGCGGCATGGAGCCACTGTTAAATTTTGGCAGTTTCAGGCCATGTTGTTCAATGTCGCAGGCGGTACCCGGTAAATTGGGGCGGTGAATGATATGCAATGCTGTGGTGCTGCCCGTAGTAGCGTAATAGATTTTTCCATCAGGCCCCAAACTGGCAAACTTAAATCCCGTTTCAAAAGGCGGAAAGGGTGCAACAAACCCATCGTACATGGCTACCGTATCCATTGAGGCGCCAATATCGTCGGCCCATAAATCCAATTGCATGACTTCGAGAATGTTGGAGGTATAGAAAAAACGGGAATCGGCGGAAACTGCCGCCTGCAACGTGGCAAACGGATGGACGAACGGCACGATCCGTAAATTGCTCAATTGTCCGGTACATCTGTCGAAGTCGTAAATACGCGGCCCGTTCCAACCGTCGTGCCTGATGTAGGTGCGGCCGTCCGGAGTGAACAGGCTGTTGCCGCCGCCCTCGGGATCGGGAAAGGGCGGCCCTATTTCCTGCACTAAAGGACCGATGATGCCGGCAGGCGATACCAAAAAAACATAGTGGATTGGGGTGTTATATTGGGCCGTCACGATCCACCAATCCCGCCCGTTTCCGTGTTTTACCACTGTGTGTGGAATCAGGTCGCCTTCCAGGATAATTTGATTTTTTTTGATCACCCTGCCCAATCCGTTGTTGGCGTTCATGTCGATTAAAGAGTAATACAGCGGGGTATTGACAAAATCGCTGTTCAGTTCGTCGTAGTAGAGACCGAAATGGATCAGGTAATATTGGTTTGGAAAGCCAGGAGCAGGAATAGCCATGGCGCCGGCTGAACTGGGATAGCCATCATTTTTAAATGATTCCCAAAATTCACCCGGATTAATCGTATCGCCATTTTCCATCAGACTATGATTGGCATTACGGATGGAAATTCCGTTTGTATAAAATACGACACTCCCCGCTGAATCACTACAAACACAAGAATAATTCCCAAAGTCTATCTGTTTCTTTTCCACAAACAATTTCGGCGGCATTTCTTTGAATGTAAGCGTCATGCCACCTAATAATGTGTCGGTTGTGTTATTCAAATAACCGAAATAACAATTGTAATCGTGGTTTTGCGCCCATGCCTTAGAGGCCAACATGAAAAAAATAAAAAGGAGCCGGATTTTCATCATTGAAAATGGAAATGTCATTTCCGCTACAGACCGGTTCCGGTCTGTAACGGAAAGAACGTCAGTGAAATTTAGTGCTGAATGATGATTTTTTGTACGATTG
>JAKLJF010000467.1 GCA_023151335.1 Thermoanaerobaculia bacterium
CTTAAACTTACGCCGGGTAACGGTTCGCGGGCGCTTTGGTCTAAAACAACGCCCCGAACGATATTGGATTCGTTTTGCGCAGCAATAAAACGGGGTAAGAAAAGAAAGGTAAAGGTTGGGATCAGGACATGGAAAATTATTTTTTTCATGGAAATGATGTGCTGTTTTTAATTAAAAAGGAGGTGAAATCGTCGGTGAATGATCGGCGAGTAAACGTAAGGCGTCCCGTTCGGGACAACACATCGGGTGGAAACAGGTACAAGTAGATTGTAACATAATAAAAGATTTTTTATAAAATTAACGAAGTACTAATACACATCCTCCAGGTACCTCCGCTGCCGCTTCAGTTCCGCCACGTATTCCTCCGCCTGTTCCGCCGTCCGCCCGCCGTGTCCAACCACAATTTGCCGGAAAGCCTCCCGCACATCCCCGGCCATGCGGCTTTTATCGCCGCAGACGTACACGTGCGCGCCGTTTTCGAGCCAGTCGAACACTTCACGACCCTTTTCAAGCAAGCGGTGCTGCACGTACACTTTTTCGGGCTGATCGCGCGAAAAGGCAGTGTCGAGGCGGGTCAGGGCGCCTTTTTTCAGGGCCTGTTGCCATTCGGTCTGATACAGAAAATCGGTTTCAAAATGCGGGTTCCCGAAAAACAGCCAGGATTTGCCCCGGGCGCCGGTGGCTTCGCGTTCCTGCACGAAAGCACGGAACGGCGCCACCCCCGTGCCGGGGCCGATCATCAGGATGGGCACGTCGGGGTTTTGCGGCAGTTTGAAATACTCGTTCCGTTCGACAAAAACACGGGCGGTCTGGCCGGTATTCAGCCCGTCGGCCAGCCAGGTGGAGGCGGCGCCGCGTTTTTTACGGCCCTTGGTTTCGTAGCGCACGGCGCTCACGGTCAGGTGGGCTTCGCCATTGGCAAATGAAGGGCCCGAGGCAATGGAGTACAGGCGCGGCTGCAGGCGGCGCAGTACCCGCAGCAGGCTGTCGGCCGACCAGATGTCGGGGAAATCGCGCAGCAGATCGGCCAGGTCGCGGCCCCAGGTATATTCGCGCAAGGCATTCGCATCTTTTAAGAGGGCCGATAGTTTGGGATAACGGGTACGGGCAAAGAGTTTCTCCAAAACGTCGCGGGTGATGAGCGTTAGTTCCACGTGGTGGGTCAGCACTTCGGCGAGGGTGGTTTTTTCGCCGTCCCAGTCCACCCGTTCGCGGGCGGGCAGGATAGTGGCTTTAAGCACTTCCTGCACCAGTTCGCGCGGATTTTGCGGCCAGATGCCGAGCGAATCGCCGGGTTCGAAAGTGAGCCCGGAACCTTCCAGCGACAATTCGAAGTGCCAGGTTTCGCGGCTGGAGCCGCGTCCGTTGAGTTGGATTTTCTCCAGCACCGGCGCCGCGAAAGGATTTTTGCGGTGGTACGGCGAAACCGGGGCCGGTGCAGTCCCGGCCACATCGACGGCGGCCGTGCCGGCAGCAGCAGCCGGAGCCCTGTTTTCAAGGTTTATTTTTTCCAAAACCGCGGCGATCCAGCGGTCGGCATCTTCCTGAAAATCCACGTCGCACTCCACCCGCTCCGCCAGGCGCCGGGCGCCGAGTTGGGCCAGTTTTTCGTCAAAATCGCGGCCGGTTTGGCAAAACTGCGCGTAACCGCGGTCGCCCAGTGCCAGTACGGCGTATTGCAAATCCGCCAACCGCGGCGCGCGGGCCGAGTGCAGGAAACGGTGCAGCGTTTCAGCAGCAGCCGGCGGTTCGCCCTCGCCATGCGTGCTCACCACCAACAACAGCAGGCGTTCGTTTTTCAACTGCTGCGGCGTGTAGTCGTTCATGTCTTTTACAGCCACCTCAAGACCGAGTGTCCGGGCCCGGTCGGCCAGTTTTTTCGCCACCGATTTGCTGTTGCCGGTTTGGGAGCCAAATAGTACCGTCAGGGCCGTTTTTTCGGGCGGAGCGGCAGTGGTGGCAACGGCCAGCGCGGCCGTTTGTACGGCAGCCGAAGGGCCGGGCTGTGCCTGGCTTTGCGACAGGCCGTACAGGTAGCCGCTCAGCCATATCTGCTGGGCAGGCGCGAGTTCGGCAGTGAGTTTGCGCAGCAGCGCTTCGTCAAGTTGGGGCAGCGGCGTATGGATGTTTGACATAACGGAAAAAGGTTGCTGGTTGGAAGGTTAGAGGGTTTCTGGTTGGCTCGCAGGGTATTCGATGCAGCAAGGGTGTTCACAGGCAAACCCCGAAGGGGTCGAATGTGATTAGCCCGGTATGAAATGCCGGGTTGGAAAGCGATTAAACCGTTTCGCAATCGCGATACCGGCGAGGCTCGGCGGTGCATAATACCCGCCGCGAGTCAACCCCGCCCCCGCCCGACCTGCGGTACGGGACAGGCCCATAGCCATCAACTTAATGGTGGCACGGCCGCCCGGCATGTCAACCCCACCCCCATCCCCTCCCCCGAAGGGGAGGGGGGCTTGCCCACAATTTACCCATCTGTCCCAGCCTGGGATGCCAAAAGTAGATCGGGACCAAGCTCCCCTCCCCTTCGGGGGAGGGGTTGAACACGCGAAGTCGAATCCTCAACCTCCGCCAATACAGCAGATAAATCCCAGGATTTCAATCCCGCTACTTCGCCTAACACAATAACAGATGGGGATTTAATTTCCTCTTTTTCAACGTTTTGAAGGATGGTACCCACTGTTCCGAATACGTTTTTTGCCGTGGGCAACGATCCGTTCTGCAACACGGCCGCGGGCAAACCGGCTTTGCCGGCCCGGTGAAAAATATCAGCGATCTCGGGCAATTTGGCCAGACCCATCAGCACCACCACGGTGGCGTCCGATTGTGCCGCTGTATATATGTCCGGCGATAACGACCCGTCGGAGGTGGTGGCGGTAATCACCCAAAAACTCCGGCTCAGGTTGCGGTACGTCACCGGAATACCCGCCAGCCCCGGCACGGCGATGCTGCTGGAGATGCCGGGAATGTAGGTGGCCGGAATGCCATACGATTGGGCGTACTCCATTTCCTCAAAGCCGCGTCCGAACACGAAGGGGTCGCCGCCTTTGAGCCGCACGACATGGCCGTGTTCCCGGGCCATTTCGACGATCAGGGCATTGATCTCGTCCTGCGTGAATTTTTTGAAATTCCGGCGTTTGCCCACGAAGATGCGTACGGCCGGGGGCGGCGCGTATTCGAGCAGTTCCTCGCTCACCAGCGCGTCGTACAATACCGCGCCGGCACTTTGCAGGGCGCGCAGGCCTTTGAGCGTGAGCAGTTCCGGATCGCCGGGGCCGGCGCCCACCACGCTGAGGCGGGGAGTCGGATCAGATAACATAGTCGGGTTCGATATTTTTGATCATACCGGCCGCCACGGTTTGGCAGGTATTTTCATGAATGAGGATAAAAGCGCCGGTTTTCCGGTTTTCGGCGTAAGGGTCGAAGGCCAGGGGTTCGCTGGTGCGCAGGCGCACGTGGGCCAGGTCGTTGATGGCCAGGTTGTGCGGTTGGGGTATTTTTTCCAACGTATTGATATCCAGTTTGTAATACACGTCTTTGACGATGGCTTTCACGGTGGCGCTGTTATGCTGGAGCAGGAAACGGGCCCCGACGCGCAAAGGCGTGCTGTCGGTAATACAGAGCATGGCCTCCACATCCTGGCTGACCGTGGGCAGGTCGTCGGAACGCACGATCGTAGCGCCCCGGCTGATGTCGAGATCGTCGGCCAGGTGCAGCACGGCGGGCTGGGGCGCAAAGGCTTCTTCCACTTCCTGCTGGTGTACTTCGATGGCGGTGATGCTGCTGCTCAGCCCCGAAGGGAACACCGTGACCCGGTCGCCCTTGCGGTAGATGCCGCTCTGTATCTGGCCGGCATAGCCGCGGTAATCGTGCAGTTGGTCGCTTTTGGGCCGGATGACGTATTGTACCTGGAAGCGCGGGTCCTTCAGGTTGCGGTCGGCGCTTACTTCCACCGATTCCAGGTGCTGAAGCAGGGTTGGGCCGGCGTACCAGGGCATGTTGCGCCCCCGGTACGCGTCGGACGACTTTGAGTCGTCCGACGAGTGGGAGTACACCACGTTATCGCCGGCGAGGGCGCTGAGGGGGATACACACCAGGTCTTTAAAATTCAATTGCTGCGCAAATGACCGGTAGTCCGCCACGATCCGGTCGAAGACTTTTACCGAATAATCCACCATATCCATTTTATTGATACACAGAACGATATGTGGAATGCCGAGCAGGCACGCGATAGCCGAGTGCCGGCGCGTTTGTTCGATCACGCCGTGGCGGGCGTCGACGAGAATGAGGGCGCAATCGGCATTCGAAGCCCCGGTGACCATGTTGCGGGTGTACTGCACGTGCCCCGGCGCATCGGCGATGATAAACTTGCGGCGCGGGGTGGAAAAATACTTGTAGGCCACGTCGATGGTGATGCCCTGCTCGCGTTCGGAGCGGAGTCCGTCGGTCAGCAGTGAAAGGTCGATACCGCCGCCGGGGGTGTTTCGGCTTTGGCGTTCGATGGCTTCCAGCACATCGGGCGAGACGGCGCGGCTGTCGTACAACAGTCGGCCGATCAGGGTGCTTTTGCCATCGTCGACGCTGCCGCATGTGATGAAACGTAATAAATTCATGGGTGGCGGGAATGTCTTTTTCGAGGGGTGGGACGGGGTAAAAAATTTTTTTCCATAA
>JAKLJF010000468.1 GCA_023151335.1 Thermoanaerobaculia bacterium
GGGGCAAACTCCGCAACCAGAAAAAAGCGGCCGTCGCGCGCTTTCTGGCGAGTATCGAGGGTAAAAATCTGCTACAAACGGCAATCGTGGCAGGCATTGCCGGGGCGTATTTCAACTTGCAATCGCTCGACGAACAAATACGGATTCTAAACGAGTATATCAGCCTCCAGCAAAATGCGCTCGACATCGTCCGGGCTCAAAAAGAAGCGGGCGCAGCAAATGAACTGGCAGTCAGGCAGTTTGAAAACCAATTACTCGATTTGCGCGGGAACCGCCTCGATCTTCAACAACAAATCATCGAAAACGAAAATATAATCAACTTTTTGGCAGGCCGGTTCCCACAACCTGTCGCGCGCGCGCCTTTGTTTTCAAATCAAAACCAGCCGCCCAACATAACCGCGGGCATCCCGCCGCAATTACTCGAAAACCGGCCCGACATTCGCGCCGCCGCACTGGAACTGACTGCATCAAAAGCCGACCTTGACGCTGCACGGGCGCTATTCTATCCGTCTTTAAACATCGGCGCATTTATCGGGACGCAGGCATTCCGCCCCGACTTCCTGGTGACGAAAACACAGTCGCTGGCCTACAACTTAGCCGGCGGCCTGGCCGCGCCGCTTGTTAATAAACGCGCCATCCGTGCGGGGTTCAATTATGCCGAGGCATACCGGGAGGAAGCTTTGATTAATTACCATCAAACCCTCGTCAATGCTTATACGGAGGTATACAACCGGCTGGCTTTTGCACGCAACCTCGAACAACAATTCGCACTGAAGACCGAACAGGTGGCTGCCATTAGCAGCGCCGTGGACATATCCGGCGAATTGTTCCGCTCTGGACGCGCCAATTACCTCGACGTGCTTACCGCTCAACAAAACGCGCTGGAAACCCGCCTGGAACTGGTAGAAGTACGTCTGTTGCAATGGGAGGCTGCCGTTGGCCTGTACAGGGCGCTGGGTGGCGGATGGCGGTAGACGGATATAGGAAAATTGACGTTTTCCGTAGCCAATGCCGGCATTTTAGTCAAAGAGGTGGCGGCTACGGAAAACGCCCTAAAAAGTTATGGCCCAAACCGGCCTGCCCGTAAATATAACGGCGTATTGATCGCCCGCTCCCCCACCCCGCCCCAAGCTTCTAGCAGTTCCGCTTCGATCCGTTTCTGCTGCACGGCCGACCAGGTATTCAGATAGCCCAGTACATCCGGCAAGGTCCAGCGGTAGCGCATACTGAATTCCGGCATCGGGATTTCGTCGAAGGGAAAGGGAATCGTGCGGTATTCTTCGTCGAGGTAGCGCCGTTCGGGGTCCCAGTAGGGCTCCGTTATTTCCTTGTAAAACCGTTGGTGAATAACGTGATCCACTGCCGGCGAATCCGTTCTGAACAGGCCGTATCCAACAACCGCCAGTACGCCGCCCGGTTTCAGCACCCGCCGCACCTGGGCGTAAAACAGGTCAAAATGGAACCAGTGAATGGCCTGGGCTACCACGATCAGGCCGAAAGCCCGGTCAGGCGCCGAACAATGCTCCGCCGGCTCCAGGGCGTAGCGGATGCGGGGGTGCGGCGGCGCCTGGCCGAGTTGTTTTTCGCTGATGTCGGTGGCGTATACCTGCTCGAAATACTCCGCCAGTTGTAGCGCCACCTGGCCGTTGCCGGTACCGCAGTCCCAGGCTGCCGAACGGGCGGGCGCGAGGTCGGAAAGTTGGCGGATCAGTTCAGGAGGATAGGCCGGGCGGAAACGGGCGTAAAGGGAGGCTTGTGTAGAAAAATTGTCTTTCATTTGTTACAGCAGTGCCGGCAAATTCACCTGCAGCACATCCGGCCAAGCGGCATTTTCCACCACAACCCCGCCCGGCTTGACATATTTATGCCACTCATTTGTTTCAAAATTCAAAACAAAGGTATACGCTTTTACCATCAATTCAAACGCCTTCTTTATACATTCGCCCCGCATACCAATTCAAAACGATGATCAGCAAACGACTCTTGACCCTGCCCCAGATACTGAACATGAACTTCGGTTTTTTCGGCCTGCAGTATAGCTTCGGCTTGCAGCAGGCCAACATGAGCCCGATCTACTCCTATCTCGGCGCCGAAGAGAGCAAACTGCCACTGTTGTGGCTGGCCGGCCCTATGACGGGCCTCATCATCCAGCCCATCGTGGGCGCCATGAGCGACCGGACGATCACCCGCTGGGGCCGCCGAACGCCGTATTTTCTCGTGGGCGCTGTTTTTTGCAGCCTGGCGCTGTTTGTTATGCCTTTCAGCAGCACCGTATGGATGGCCGCCAGTGTGCTGTGGATACTCGATGCGGCCAACAATATCACCCAGGAGCCTTACCGCGCTTTTGTGAGCGACAAGCTGGACAAGAGTCAGCATTCAATTGGTTTCCTCACCCAAAGCGCATTCACGGGGTTGGGACAAACCCTGTCATATCTCACCCCTTTCCTGCTCATCAACCTGCTGGCCATCGGCGAATCGGATAAAATCGGACGTATCCCGTCCACCACGCTGATCGCTTTCATCATCGGTTCGGTGGTATCCATCACGTCGATCCTGTGGACGCTGTACACCACCAAGGAAATTCCACTGACCGAGGAAGAAAAGGCAGAAATACGCAAAGCCCCCAAAGGCATTGGCGGCACTTTTTCGGAAATTGGCTCGGCCATCCGGGAGATGCCGCTGACCATGCGGCTGATGGGACCCATGATGCTGTTCTGCTGGTACGCCATTTTTATCTACTGGCAATATATTGCCAAGGGTTTGTCCAAATCGCTGTACGACACGGTGGATGCGGAAAATCCCTTGTTCCGGAAAGCGGAGCTGCTGGTGGGGCCACTCGGCGCTTTTTACAACGCGGTAGCGTTCGTTTCCGCATTTGGCATGGCCTGGCTGGCCCGGCGCTACGGACCAAAATCCATTCACGGGATATGCCTCGCTTTGTCCGGGCTGTCCATGTTGCTTATTCCTGCTATTAACGACCCCAACCTGCTCTATCTCCCGATGATCGGTATCGGTTTGGGTTGGGCGAGCATGATGGGCAACCCGTACATCATGCTCGCCGGCAGCATTCCACCCGAACGCACGGGCGTTTACATGGGCATTTTTAACATGTTTATCGTGATCCCTATGCTGTTGGAGACCTTTACCATACCCATGTACTATGAATCCTGGCTGGGCAACAACCCGGTAAACGCGCTGCGGCTGGCGGGGACGTTGATGATCCTGGCCGCGGTTTCGGTCGGTTTTATCCGGTATAAAGGCGGCGGCCAGATTGCCATGACGCCGGTTGGG
Organism: Thermoanaerobaculia bacterium; assembly: GCA_023151335.1. Lineage (GTDB taxonomy): Bacteria > Bacteroidota > Bacteroidia > Chitinophagales > Saprospiraceae > M3007. The sequence continues at coordinate 3,292 of JAKLJF010000468.1, forward strand.
GGGCATTAGGCCGGGGTGTCAGTCGGGGTACCCTTAGGATTTACGATTTACGATTTAGGTGTTCCGAATAATCGTAAATCGTAACCGCGGCGACAGCCTTGATCCCTCATCGCTCCAGCACGAAACGTACAGCTCTTTGAGCACCGTCCTCTCCAGGCATTTTCCATGATGTACGGGTTTTCATAAACCAATTGCCCCTGCGCGTTCAGTACCCGAAGCCATACCGGCTGGCCCTGCCAGTCCTGCATATCCACGAACAGCTGTCCGGTGGTAGGGTTGGGCCGAACCGCTAATGCAGCCGTTTTCCGGGCATTTGGCTGATCTCTTGGCGCCGCCGGATCGGCATCCTGCCCCGGTGAGTATGGCAGTATGGGGCAGTTGAACGTGTTCTGGTGCGCTGCCGAATACGAGCCGTCGGTTAATTTGGCCGCCACATGGATGTAGGCCGGCGCCGATTGTTGCGGCAGGGTATATTCAAAAATGTCGGAAGCGCCGTTGCTCAAACTGCCGGAAACCGGCTTGAACCGGATGGACCGGAACGGCGACGCGTTCGGGTTGCGCACGGCGTAGGTATTGCCACCGGGCGCCGTGTACGTGGCGCCTTCTTCAGGCGACGCGGCTGCCACGCCGTCGGGCAGCTGGATGGCCGCCCACAGCAACGGAGCGGCACAGGTGTTGGTAAGACGCACCCGGTAGCGACGCTGCCCCAGGGAATCGAAACGAATGCCCAATAGTTCGAAGCGGAAACAACCGGCCGGCGTTTTCACATCACAGGCCTGTTCGGGCTGATTGGGCTGTTGCACCGTGATCGTAAAGCAGCAGGTGTCGCGGTTGCCGCAGGCACTGACGGCTTCGAAACACACGGTGGTGGCGCCCTTTTGGAATAAGCTGCCGGATACCGGCCCCTGGATATAGTTAACGTAACCGCCGGGGTTCGGGCAGCTGGTGATGAACTGGGGCGGATCATAAAACACCTGCATTTCCGTCTCGTTGAGCGGCAGGGTTACGGTCAGATCGGCAGGGCATTTTACCTCGACCTCCGTGGCGATCAGTTGCAGAATACTCGTGACCACGGAGTCGCAACCCGAAGCAGTGGTCAGGATTTGTACCACTGTATCCGGTTGGGTGTAGGCTATCCCGCCAATGAGTACGGTGTCGCCCGGATAGAACGGAATGGTCACTGTCGCCGGCGCCGGCACGGGCAGTACCGTCACCTGCACCGTATCGCGCAGCGCCCGTCCGCAGGCGTCGGTCACTTCCACGACGTAATCGCCGGCGGCGCTTACGGTATAGGTTTGCGTTGCCGGGCCGTTCAGCCATTGGTACGATACATAACCGCCGCCGGCGTCGAGTGTGGCGGTTTTT
>JAKLJF010000469.1 GCA_023151335.1 Thermoanaerobaculia bacterium
ATTCGGCCGGCCGCTGCCGTCCACATCTTTACTCCAAAGGATACCTGCTACGCCCGAACCTTTCAAATCGACCAATCGCACCGAATCCAGATCGCTTACCGGAGGGGTGCCGGGAATGACAATTGGGGCGCTCCAGCGATTGCCGCTTTGGTTGATCCAAATGGTGATTTGCCGGTCTTCAACATAAACGATGTCGGCAAGGCCGTCTCCATCCACATCGCCCAGAAGGATACGCCTGGGATCATACCTTAAAGTATATCCGGCGTCCCGGAAACGGGGGCTGTTTTTCATGTGGATACGTTTGCCCCATTGGCCATGTCCCAGGTTTGGCCAATACTCTACGTTGCCGTCATAGACCAATACAATGTCCTGCATGGTGTCGCCGGTCATATCCGCCCATTTCACCCGGGGGTCGGAAAATTGTACATTGGGGAATTCTTCCAGGCTGCTTTTACGAGGAACCCAACGGGTCTTTTCCCAGCCCTTAACCGGATCATTGAAAAAGCATTCCAACCGGCTCCCGGAACGCACTACATCGGTCACGCCGTCGCCGGTCAAATCCACCAGTCTAACCTCCGGGTCTTTGAGATCAAAGCTTGGCGCTAGCGGGAACTTGTAAAAAGGTCTTCTCGACCATTCTGCATCGCGACCATGTTCCATAGTGTAATAGCCTGAGAATGTAGCATTGGTCACCAATAAATCAATGCGGCCGTCGCCGTCGGCATCCAGCATTTGCACGCCGGCGTCGGAGAGCGAAACCGGCGGACGGTCTTTGAGCGTGCGCGGCAGATCGAACCGGCCGTCGCCGAGATTTTTCCAGTAACGTGCCGTGCCATTTAGTTGAAGTACGTCGGGCAGGCCGTTACCGCTCAGGTCGGCAAGTTCATAATCGGGATTGCCTAAAGAAATGGGCGGCAAGTCGTTCCCCATAACCGGGAAAAAATCGCGCTTTGCCAACGGATCGAAGCGGGAATAACCGAATTCCAGGGGAGGCATCTCCGATACTTCATTGCCGTTATCGTCAAAACCGGTAACGGAAACGGAAGTGAGCAGGGAAGCTCCGTTCAGCGCAAAGTTGTTGTCATACTGAAAATGGTAAGCCCGCACGCCTTTGTACTCTTCGGCATCTTCCCGCCACGTCTCGACCAATATTTTATCGCAGCGCTTGCGGGTGCGGATTTCAAATCCGGATTTGTACTCTGAAAAAGCATCCGGCCGGTTTGCTGCATAATGAAAGCGGATTCTAACGAGATACTTTTTCCGGCCGTTTTCCTTAAAATCCACATAACGGATACTTTTCAGGTACAACTGGTCCCAATGGCGCGGGCCTTCCTGTTGCCGGTCGCGTTCATACCCATAAATGATTTCATTGCCGAAGGGGTCGGTGGTTTTGGTCAATTTCCAGGCAAATATTTTGGTGGGTCTGGCCGGATCAGCGCAGGTAGCATTCTCATCCGGGTCTTCCGAACCGTAGATACTTGTGAGTCCGTCCTTGGTTTGCACCTTCCAGTAATTCTTATCGGGAGACCTGAAATGCCAAATGCGTGCAAACAGCCCTTCGGTGCGGGGACGGTAGGGAGTATAGCCATTCTGTGCTATCTCTTTTACAGGTACCAGATCTTCGGCGCCCGACAAGATGAAAATATCTTCGGCATCATCATACCGGGGAATTCCTTTAGCGGTTTGACGGCTAACACCCGGTATGCTCAATCCCCAGCCAAGACCAAACGCGCCGTTTCCCTGGCCCGTGCTGTACACCAGATTCAACTGCGGTTGAAAACCGTTTCTTCCCGGAGGAAGCGCAATGGGAACGGTAAAATTCCCGGTGCCGGTAAAAAGGTCCGGGGAAAATTTTTCACCGATGCCGTGCAGGGCGCCTCCTCCTTTCGGGAGGGTAATGATGGACGCGGGAGACTTGGTGCTTTCAGCCATGGTCAAGTTTCCAGTTGGGAATTAAAGGTTCAGGACGGAGGAACCGTCATAATTAGTATCATTCAGAATTTAGCGCGCCGCTATTCATGTCATCTTATGTATTGCTTTGAAGCAGAATGACTTTGAGTTATTCATCTTTTTCTTTTTTACCCGGGCCTTCCGGGCTGCCGTCAGGTTCTACCGGATGTTTCTGTCCTTTTCCTTCCCAGTATCCATCTCCCACAATGGAATTAAACTCCTGAATGAAGGCATCCATTTCTTTATCAGGCAACTGATTTTTCTTTTCTTTATTCATTTTATTCGTCAAATCAAAAACGTAGCGATAGCGCAGGATTTTGAGTTTATCCAGCATGGTTTTGATGCGGAAGTAATAGTTGTCGACATCGTAGAGATTCTTCACGCCAACTAACAAAGTAGTCAGGGCCGAGGCCGTTAATGCCGTATTGGTTTGCACGATGGTAAGTAAATTGCTGTTTGCCGACTTCAACCCGAGCAAAACAGTGGTTAAAGCGCTAACAACCAAGCCCATTACGCCTAACCCGCGAAATAATTTTCTGCTACGATTTTCCTTGTACTCGACTTGGATGATTTTCGTGTTCAGCAACTGCATGAACAATCGCTCCTGCAAAGTGTAGTTTCCCTCATCTTTTACGATAGCCTCGTAAAAAGCAGTTAGTTTATTCTCTTCTTCCAATTTTTTGTGGAAATTCGATGTTTCGTTGGCCATAGTTTTCAATTATTTTTGGCATTACTTTTTTATGTGCATTGGTTACCGCCTATTCCGCAATACCCAATTTTTTATTTTGCGGTATAAAAATAAACCCTAATTTGAATTGGGTAAATTTTTTATATTAATTTTTTTTTCAATAACCCCGACCTGAATGAAAATAACCATTTCGTGGCTACCCAAATTTTTAAATGACTTGGCGGGCTTAGGTCACGATTTTTTGAAAGTCGAATATTGGAGCAAAGTTTTACCTCTTCGCTTCTTCCATACCCGGACAAATCCCTCATTTTCCCGGACATTTCTCTCTTTAGGCGTGAAAAAAGTGTTATCCCGATGGATTTTCGGGATGTCGCCTGTTCGTGCCTCGCAGACGACACCTCGAAAACCGGGTCAAAGCTCGCCACGCCTGCCGTCGAAACATAAATCAGTTCATGTATAAGCGGTTGTAAAAGAGGAACTTCGCGAAAACGAAAAAAGAACGGTTATTTCCTGCCTCCGCCACAAAAGAAAGCCTCGTCCCGGGTACCCGGGGCGGGGCTTTTTCATTTTCCATCCACATCCTACCTCCCCTCGAAAACGGCTTGGACCTGGAAAGCGCCATACGGCACTAAGCGTGGTGAACGAAAAGATACGGGATTTGAAGGTGGCGTTGCCGTGAGGGGGGGGATTTAAATTCTGATTGCTCGCGAAAAGTGCTTACATTTGCATAGATTTCGCGATCGATAAATTTTAATTGATTGCGAAAAGTGCCTGGTTTTACATTGATTTCGCGAGCAATCTTATTTCAACATGAAACGCACTCCTTTAATTGGCAGGATCGAAGAAAAGAGAATATTGGAAAATGCTTTGCATTCTCCTAAGGCGGAAATGGTTTCCGTCATCGGCAGGCGGCGGGTTGGAAAGACCTTTTTGGTAAAATCGGTTTATCAGGACAAGATTGATTTCGAGATTACCGGTATTCAGCATTCCACCCGCCGGGAGCAGCTGCGGAACTTCATGCTCCAGATTTCCAAATACTCCGGGGGAAGTTTTCCGCTGACGGAGCCGAAAGACTGGCTGGAAGCCTTTTACCTGTTGTCCAAATTACTGGAATTGAAAAAAAAACCGGGGAAAAAGGTCGTATTTCTCGATGAACTTCCCTGGCTGGCCACCCACAAGTCCGGCTTTCTGAAAGGCCTGAGTTGGTTCTGGAACAGCTGGGCAACCAATCAACATATTGTGGTGGTGATTTGCGGCTCGGCAGCATCTTGGATGATAAAAAACGTGGTGCACGACAAAGGGGGGCTGCACAACCGCATCACGAAACGCATCTATCTGAAACCCTTCGATCTGGCAGAAACAGAACATTTTTTCAAAGCAAAAAAACTCAACTTCGACCGGTACCAAATCCTCCATCTATATATGGCGATGGGCGGCGTGCCGCATTATCTGGATGAAATCGAGGCCGGGAAAAGCGCCGCCCAAAACATAGACGCCATCTGCTTTTCTGAAAACGGATTGCTGTGGGATGAATTTCCCAAACTATACGCATCCCTGTTTGAAAATTCGGAGGCGCATGTCAAAATCATCCGGGCACTGGCGGGTAAGCAAAAGGGTTTGACCCGTTCCGAAATTGTGCAAAACAGCCGCCTTCCTGAAGGGGGAGGAGCATCGACGGTCATAGGAGAACTGCTGCATTCCGGGTTTATTTCAACCTACCAGCCCTTTGGCAAAAAGAAAAAGGACACGTTGTACCGCCTGACGGATGAATTTTCCCTTTTTTACCTGCAATTCATGGAAAATAACCGGCAGGAGGGCGCCGGCATTTGGCAACAATTAAGCAAAACGCAGGCCTATATCACCTGGGCCGGTTATGCCTTTGAAAACATCTGCCTCAAGCATATCCCTCAAATCAAAAAAACGCTCGGCATTTCCGGTGTCTACTCCACTGCGTCGTCCTATTTTAAAAAAGGGAGTGAAGAAGAAGAAGGTATCCAGTTCGACCTGCTGATTGACC
>JAKLJF010000046.1:0-9794 GCA_023151335.1 Thermoanaerobaculia bacterium
CGGGCGCGCTCGGTGTGAAACTGATCGACGGCAGCGGCAAGTTTTTGCCGGAGAGCAAACGCGGCTTCCCTTCGCCGTGGGTGGCATTATGTAAAACGCTGGGCCTTTCGGCCGTTTTCCCGAAAAGCCGGCTCTTCAACGGCTATTACCTCGGTCACCTCGGTGAAAACGACACCAACCCGGTGGACGTGCTGGCAGGTTGTTTCATGTTCATGCGTCGCGCCGCGCTCGACAAGGCCGGCCTGCTCGACGAGGCTTTTTTTATGTACGGCGAAGATATCGACCTGTCGTACCGCGTTATTCAGGCGGGTTATAAAAACTATTATTTCCCGGAAACGAAGATCATCCACTACAAGGGCGAAAGCACCAAAAAAGGCAGCCTGAATTACGTCCGGACTTTCTACCAGGCGATGATCATTTTTACCCGGAAACATTTCACCGGCCGGCGGGCAGGCCTGTTCATCCGGATGCTGCAGGCGGCCATCTGGCTCCGGGCCGGGCTGACGCTGGCCAAAAACTTCGGCCGCCGGATTTGGCTGCCCCTGGCCGACGCCGTACTGATTTTCGGGGGCCTGGTTTTTTTGAAAGATTTCTGGGCCAGTTATTACTACAAAGACCCCCACTATTTCAAACCGCCGGTGTTGTGGTTCAATTTCCCCTTGTATACGGCCGTCTGGCTATTATCAGTGTGGCTCAACGGCGGATACGACCAGCGGTACGATTTGCGCCGGCTGTTGCGCGGCCTGGGTTTGGGTACCCTGCTGCTGGCGGCTATATACGGTTTTCTCGACCTGGAATATCGCCCCTCGCGGGCGCTTTTGCTGCTCGGCGCGGCCTGGGCAGCGTTGGCGCTCACCGCGTTGCGGGCGGCGATGCATTTTGCCGAATTCCGGAATCTCCGCATTGGCCGCGAGCGGGTAAAGAACCTGCTGATCGTGGGCTCGCCCGCCGAAAGCGCGCGGGTGAACGGACTGCTGCGTCAGGCTGGCGTGGTAAAAAACCTGGTGGGCGTGGTAGCGCCGGCCGGCAGTGGCGACCAGGAAGGCACTGTTCCGAACGAACCTTTTGCCGCACCACTGCTGGGCGCTCTGAGCGATGCGCCGCTCGACGAGATCGTACGCATTTTCGGGGTAGAGGAGATCATTTTTTGCTCCCGTGATATCCGTTCTCAGGATATCCTCGCCTGGATGACCCGGCTGGGGCCTGCCGTGGCGTACAAAATTGTGCCGGAGGAAAGCCTGAGCATTATCGGCAGCAGCAACAAAAACGAACCCGGCGAGCTGTATACCATCGATATCCGGTACAACATTGCCCAACCGGGCCAGCGCCGCAACAAACGGGTGCTCGATTTCGGTATCTGCCTTTTATTGTTGCTGACCCTGCCGTTTTGGATGCTGTTTTCAAAAAAAAGAAAGGCGCTTTTTAAAAACTGGTGGCCGGTGTTCGTGGCCCGGAAAACATGGGTCGCTTATGCGCCTCATTCGCAAAACAGTGCCCTTCCCGCACTGAAAGCTGGCATATTTTCACCAATCGCAGGACTAAACGACCTGAATCTCAATGAACAAACCATTGGGCGCCTGAACTTCCTTTACGCGAAGGACTGGAATGTTTGGCGGGATATGGAAGTTTTGTTCCGGGCCGGACAGCACGGATAAATCAGCAGATGGGCTTTGTGCCGGAGGAGTGAGACTTGCTCACTTCAACGGAATACACACGTACTCCGACTTCCGGGTTAGCGAGCGGTTTATCAGGCTGAAAAGGCATAGCTGTGCGTACACCACTTTGGTACCCTCTTTTTCCCACTTCTCCTTTTCGGGGCATTCGGGCACTTCTGTCATGTCACTTTCTTCTACCGGCGTATAAAACCTGACAAACCCCGTGGACGTCACTTCCATTTCCCCGCAGAATGGATAACGGAACATCAGGGTGCGCCGTTTGACGTGATACACCACCAATTTCCGGTTTTCCGGTCCGGTGGTTTCTTCAAAAAAGACTTGGCCGCGACTTGATCCCAGGAAATAAGTGGGTTCTTCATGGACAATAGTCAAACCTTCTGCTCCCGAATCCGTACGGACAATATCGATCTCCTGTCCTTTTCCGTCTTCCTTGTCCTTGCTGTTTACCGTAAAATCCTGGTAAATGAACTGACGTGCTGTTTTGGACTGGGCTTTGAAACCGGCACGGTCACAGCCTTTCAACCCAACCAGAGAGTCAGTCCGGTCCGCCGGCAGTTCATCCGTGCTTCCCTGTGAAGCAGGATTATTTTTACAAAAAAGCAGCGAACCGCTCAAAACAATGGCTGTTGCGTAAAATAACAGGCGTTTCATCGTCAGGCAAAAAAGAAATTTTAAATCGTGTTGTTTGAATGAATAGATTTACCGGGCATCCGGCGGCATTTTCAGCGGCAAAGGTCAGCATTTTATTTGGCAAGAAAAGGTTATTGCTGATATTGCCGCTGGATTGATCAAAACCCCCGTATTTACGCCAATCAAAACATTATAGCCGTATGGATGCTTTTTTATCGCTGGGTCGCTGGATTTTCCCGGTACCATTTGCCGTGCAAGGTTTGCTACAATTGATGAATGCCAGGGGACTGGCCGGAGTGGTGCCAGCCTATATGCCTGAGCCTGTCCTTTGGGTTTATTTCACCGGATGCTGCCTGATTGCCGGGGCAGTCAGCATGTATATCGGTAAGTACGACAAACTGGCCGCGACATTGATCGCCGTATTATTGGTGATAATTGTCCTGCTGGTACACGTGCCCGGGGCAATGGCCGGCACGGAAATGAGCCGGGTGTCATTGAGCATGTTGCTGAAAGATATTGGGTTGGCGGCAGGCGCCATGCTGTTTGCGCAGTTTGCAGCAAAAGACCGGTCGTTTACCGGGTAGTTAAGTTGAAATGGCAAGTACAAAGCTGTAGGCTATTATCCGCCGCCGCCTTTCAGAATCCGCTGCTCGATGTTTGTTGTTGAATAACCTTCTATAAAAGGCAGGCTTCTGACTTCGCCGCCCCGGGCGAGCACAACATCGGCGCCCACGATCTGCTCCGGTTTCCAGTCGCCGCCTTTTACCAGCACGTCGGGTTGTACCAATTTTATCAGTTCGAGCGGGGTGTCTTCCTCAAAAATAACCACGGCATCCACCATTTCCAGGGCAGCCAGCATGTGGGCGCGGGTGGTTTCGTCGTTGATGGGGCGTGTTGGTCCTTTGAGGCGGCGCACCGAGGCGGCACTGTTCAGGCCTATTACCAGGCGGTTGCCCAAATTGCGGGCCTCGGCAAGGTAGTGGAGGTGTCCGTAATGCAACAAATCGAAACAACCGTTGGTAAAAACGATCCGTTGACCCGCCGCGCGCCAGCGCGCCAGGGTGGCGCGCAACTGGTCGGATGTTTGTATTTTATGGCGAATCTGAGCCAGCACAGACATATCTTCGTGGGGATGCATGAATTTCATTCATGTACAAATTTTGTAAAAACATACACATATAGAACGCCGCGTAACCATAAACGTTTAACGCTGTCATCCGGCATCTGCGCTTTTTTGAGGCCGGTTCCTGTTCAGCACAGGCAAAAGGGACAAAGCCAGCAGTCCGGCGGCGATATTGTAAAATATCTGGACGGTAAAAAAAGCGATATTGGCATAAGAAAAGGCATTGCTGCCGCTAATGCCATACAGCGCCAGGCCGGCGATGGCCAGCGCGTGAAAAGTACCCATGCCGCCCGGCGAAGGAATGACGAAACCAAGCGTACCGAAAACGAACACCATGAGGGCGGCGCCCGCGCTCAAACCTGCAGTGGGATCGAAGGCTTTCAGATTGAATACACACTGGAGGTAAAACATCAGCCAGATACCTGCCGAATAGGCCAGAAAAAGCCCTGCATGACGCAGGCGGAAGACACTGCGCAAACCGTCCCAGAAGCCTTCCACGAGGTTCGCCACTTTTTGGAAAAGCGGCCACTGCAACAGATTTTTCCAAAAAAACAGCACCAACACGCCGCCTAAAACAAAAATAGCCAGTATGCCTAAAACTTTGGGATCGCTCCAAAAACTGCCGCCTCCCCCATCTGAAGCCCGGTTACCACGGATAAAAGCCCACAAGGTATCAGCCTCGAAAAGAAAGGCCAGGCCGACTACCAGTGCCAGACAAATAAAATCCATCAACCGGTCCACCACCAGCGTACCCATCACGCGCTCCATCGGGATACGTTCGTAGCGCGACAAAGTACCGGCCCGCACCACTTCACCCATCCGCGGGAATCCGAGGTTGGCAAAATATCCCAGGAGGATGGTCATCAGGCTGTTGGCAAAACTCACCCGGTAACCAAGCGGCTCGAGCAGCATCTGCCAGCGCCAGGCACGAAACATGTTACTGACGGTAAAAGCCGCGATCACAAGGAAGATCCAGCCGGCATGCACCGTGGAAAAATCGTGCAACAATTTATCCATCAGGCTGCATTGTTCGGGCGGAATACCATCGATACGGCATTGCTCCTGATAAGCAGCGTTCTGGTTCCGGAAAACGAGGCCCAGGATGGTGACGCCGATTCCGAGAAAGAGTATGAACTGAAGCGTTTTTTTTAATTTGGACGACATGCGTTTTATAAAGGCAATGGGCAAAAGGCGAGCCGAAATTGAATTTCAGGAAAATGCGGCCCAAAGGTGGGGCAAATTTATCGGATACCGGGAATAGTGCCGGGGAATATCAGGTTCAGCATACTATTTAGCAGGCCCAAAACCGCTTTTCGGGCTTGATTTCAATGACGGGTACGTTTTCTGAAATCCCCTTACTTTTGCGCCCGTTTCCGGAGCAGACCCGAACAAATCACGCTCCGGTTCGTCTGCACATGAAAAAACACAATTTTTCTGCCGGCCCTGCCATTTTGCCGGCATCCGTAATCAGGGAAGCCGCCAAAGGAGTGGCCAATTATGAGGGCATTGGTCTGAGCCTGCTCGAAGTAAGCCACCGCGGCCCCGAATTTACTGCCATCATTGAAGAAGCTACCGCACTCATGCAGGAGTTGATGGAACTGCCGGAAGGCTACAAAGTAATCTGGCTTACCGGCGGCGCCAGCACCCAATTCTTCATGGCGCCTATGAACCTGCTCGATGCCGGCGAAACCGCCGCCTATGTAGACACCGGCACCTGGGCCAGTAAGGCCATCAAGGAAGCAAAAGGGTTCGGCAACATACAAGTGCTGGCCTCGTCGAAAGAACAGAATTACAATTATATCCCGAAGGGGTATAAGATTCCCAAAGATGCGAAGTATCTGCACCTGACCAGCAATAATACGATCTTTGGCACGCAGCTGCACAAGTTCCCGAAATCGCCGATACCTATCGTATGCGATATGTCGTCCGATTTTCTCAGCCGCCCCCTGGATGTGTCGCCCTTTGGCCTGATCTATGCCGGGGCGCAGAAAAACCTGGGCCCTGCCGGCGTTACGGTAGTGATCGTTCGCGAAGATCTGCTCGGCAAGGTAAGCCGCTACCTGCCAAGCATGCTCGATTACCGCACTTTTATCAAGGAACATTCGCTGTACAACACACCGCCGGTGTTTCCTATCTATGTATCAATGCTTACGCTGCGCTGGTTGAAAAAACTCGGCGGTACCAAAGTCATGCAGCGCCGCAACAAAGCAAAAGCGGCCCTGCTTTACCGCGAGATCGACGATAATCCCCTTTTTCAAGGCACTGCCCTTAAACAGGATCGCTCGCTGATGAACGTTTGTTTCGTGATGGCGCCGGGTTATGAATCGCTGGAAAAGGAGTTTCTGAAAGAAACGGAAGCCAATGGGCTGGTCGGCCTGAAGGGGCACCGCTCGGTGGGCGGTTTCCGCGCTTCCATCTACAATGCTATGCCCAAACAGGGCGTACAGGCGTTGGTGAATCTGATGCGGGATTTTGCGAACAGGAAAGCCTGAACAGCATAAAAGAAAAAGCCGCCAGAACACTTACGCGTCCAGCGGCTAATAAACCCCAAAAAACCAAATGAAAACTATTCTTAAAACAGCGAATCGCTGTTATTGTTGCGTTGACTTTGTCAGTTTTTTGTCACGAGGACGAAATGGGTTCAAAACATACCAAAACTTTTTTCAGCAATCTTGTCACCAACTGAATTACACTGCAAATATACGGGACATTTTATTAGAAAAACAAGTATAGATTCTGAAACGGAAAAAATAATTCCTGAACCGGAAGAATACAAGGAGCGAACCGGATTGTCTGGAAAAATAACAGAAACATTATCAGGTGTTTATATAACAAATAAACCTTAAAAAACATTTATTTGCCTAAAAATTTTTTTCAATCCATCTGTATCCGTTGCTATAAAATCGGCGCCCTGACGGAGCAGCGTTTCCCCGTGGCCATCCTGAATATGGGCGGCAGCGAGTAAGCCGACCACTGTCAAGCCGGCGCCTTTGGCCGCCTGCACACCCGCTGGACTGTCTTCCACCACTACCACGTTTTCCGGTTTGAGCTCCAGTTTTTCGAGGGCGTATTCATACACGTCGGGATACGGCTTGGGGCGCTCCACGTGCTCGGCGGAGAAAATCTGACCATCGAGCGCATCCAGCAGATTTACCTGCCGCAGACAAAGTTCAACGTGCTGTACACTCCCATTGGATACCATACTTTTAGTAGTGCGAATAGCGCGGAACAATACATCCATGCCTGGAATGACCTGAAGTTCACTTTCAAAAAGGCGCCGGTGCTCGGCGCGTACCCGCGGCCAGAAATCGCCGGGCAGTATCATACTGTACTCTTCGCGGAGAATAGTCACGATTTCCCGTTCGCGCAAGCCGGGGAACCGCTTACTGTATTCGTATTCGCCGATTGGAAGCCCAAGCGAGTTCAGCATGCGCAACATGGTGCGTACGGCGATGATCTCGGAGTCAACTACCGTTCCGTCGTTATCGAAGAGGATGTGTTTGATGTTCATGTTACAGTACCGCCGGTTTCTTTGTCACCACCTCTATTTAGTTCTAAAATAAAATGTTTTATGTTTGCCGGTTATTTCGTGACTATGAGGAGAAACCCAGCAAACATAGAATTGTATCATTCGCTTTCCGAGGCGGATTAATTCCGGGAGAATCGCCATGCGACAACTCACTTCTATACTATTGGTCTGTTCCCCAATGCATTAGGCTTGGACCCCGAAACATTCGGTTTCATTGCCTTACACAGAAAGCATGTTGACATCGCTTTGCCTAATGAACTACCGGTTTGTTTGATTTTAAAGAAATTAGGGTTTGGGGTTCTGCTTTTAAATGAAAAGGATGCTAACCTGGCTTCGGACGTGCAGATTGATGGCCGGAATTTTGAAATAAAACGTATCGCAAATGCCCGAAACATCCATTCAGCCATAGTTCACCAGTTCCGGTTTGCCTACCGAAAATCGCCCAACCTGATTTTACACATCGATCAAGCGGCTAATCCTGAATCTGTTCGAAACGGTCTTTATAAAGCTTCAAAGAGATATGCTCAGATCAGGCTAATTTGGTTAGTCTATACCGGGAAACTTTTTCAATTGGAGCGGTCGGCTATCCTCAAAGGGAAATTTCAATTGAAATGAAAAAGAGAGTTGCGATATGCAACTCTCTTTCGTAGGTAGCGTGCCGAAGCTCGCTGATGCTGCAAAGATACGATATTAATTTTGCTAAGCAATGCAAATTTTACGTCAAATCTCTTCCAGTTTTTTTGTCACTACCTCTCTCCCATCCATCACCGATTTCCGACCGAACAACAATCCTGCTCCGTCTGCGTCAATCAGAATAGTATCCCCCTTAACGTAATCGCCGGCCAGCACGTGTTTGGCCAGTTCGTTGATCAGTTCACGCTGCAGGGTGCGTTTGAGTGGCCGGGCGCCGAAGGCGGGGTCGAAACCGTGATCCACCAGCATTTTGGCGGCGCCGTCGGTCAATTCCAGTTTTAGTTCCTGCCGGTTGAGCATATCGCGAATGTCGGACATGAGAATGTCGAGGATCTGCCGCACCTGGGTTTTCAGCAAGGGGTGGAACACGATCACCTCGTCGATGCGGTTGAGGAATTCGGGGCGCAGGCTCATGCGCAGCGCATCCATCACCTCGGCTTTGGCGGTTTCGAGGACTTCGTGTTTTCGCTTATCGGGCATCTCGTTGTAATCTTCGAACACTTCCTGTATGCGGTCGCTGGCCAGGTTTGAAGTCATAATGATGATCGAATTCTTGAAACTGGCCGTACGTCCCTTGTTATCGGTGAGGCGTCCGTCGTCGAGCACCTGAAGCAGGATATTGAACACATCCGGGTGCGCTTTTTCGATCTCGTCGAGCAAAACAATGGTATATGGACGCCGGCGCACGGCTTCTGTCAGCTGGCCGCCTTCATCGTAGCCCACGTAACCCGGTGGCGCGCCCACCAGGCGGCTCACGGAATGCCGTTCCTGGTACTCGGACATGTCGATCCGGGTGATGGCTTTTTCGTCGTCGAACAGCACATCGGCCAGCGCTTTGGCCAGTTCGGTTTTACCCACGCCGGTGGGGCCGCAGAAGATAAATGAACCGATGGGTTTATCCGGATCGCTGAGGCCGGCACGGTTGCGGCGGATGGCATCGGATACCGCGCCCACGGCTATGTCCTGGCCGATCACGCGTCTGTGCAATTCTGTTTCCAGGTGCAGCAGGCGTTCGCGCTCCGACTGCATCATTTTGGAGATCGGGATACCCGTCCAGCGGGCCACCACGTCGGCAATGTCATTGGCCGTGACCGTTTGAGTGGTCATGCGGTTTTCGGGCGACAGGGCGGCGAGTTTCTCCTCGGCAGCGCGGAGCATGGCTTCCTGGGCCGGGATATCGTTGAACTTCAGTTTGGAGGCCTGTTCAAAGTTGCCTTCGCGCTCGGCCCGCGTGTATTGCAATTGCAGTTCTTCGATCCTTTGTTTGCAGTTTTGGATGGCCTCCACGATTTCTTTTTCCTCCTGCCATTTGCCGCGCAGGCTGTCCAGTTTTTCGCGCAGTTCGGCAATTTGTTTGTTCATGGCCTCCAGTTTCCGCTCGTCTTTTTCGCGTTTGATGGCCTCACGTTCGATTTCCAGTTGCCGCATTTTGCGGTCCAGTTCGTCCACTTCTTCGGGTACGGAGTCGAGTTCGAGGCGCAGTTTGGCCGCGGCTTCATCGATCAGGTCTATAGCCTTGTCGGGCAATTTGCGTTCGCTTATGTACCGGTGCGAAAGTTCGGCCGCGGCAATGACGGCCTCGTCGAGGATTTGCACTTTATGATAGTTCTCGTAGCGTTCGCGCAGGCCGCGCAGGATGGAAATCGTATCTTCCATGGAGGGCTCGTCCACGTAAACGGACTGAAAGCGGCGTTCGAGCGCCTTATCGCTTTCAAAGTATTTCTGGTATTCGTCGAGCGTGGTGGCGCCGATGGTGCGCAGTTCGCCGCGGGCAAGGGCTGGTTTCAGGATATTGGCTGCATCCATGGCGCCCTGACCGCCGCCGGCGCCCACCAGGGTGTGAATTTCGTCGATGAACAGGATAACCTGTTCGTCGGAATCCACCACCTCTTTGATGACGGCTTTGAGGCGTTCTTCGAATTCGCCTTTGTACTTGGCGCCTGCGATCAGGGCGGAAAGATCGAGGCTGAATATTTTTTTACTGGCGAGGTTTTCCGGCACGTCGTGTTTGACGATACGCCAGGCAATACCTTCCACGATAGCCGTTTTGCCCACGCCGGGGTCGCCGATCAGGACGGGGTTGTTCTTTTTCCGGCGGCTGAGAATGTGGAGAACGCGGCGGATCTCGTCGTCGCGACCGATA
>JAKLJF010000046.1:9804-14945 GCA_023151335.1 Thermoanaerobaculia bacterium
CGAGTTTGCCCGATTCGGCCATTTCCGTGAGGTTAATGGCGTATTTTTGGAGGGCGTTGTACACGTGCTCGGTAGTCTGTTCGGTTACTTTCCGGCCCTTACGCAATTCTTTTACGGCAGCCGTCAGCGCTTCGAAAGTAGCGCCCTGCTCGCGCAGCAACCGGGCGGCTTTATCGTTGCCTTTGGCTATGCCGAGCAGCATCAGTTCGATGGAAATATATTCGTCGCCATAATCCTTCAAAAGGGATTTGGCCGCGGCGATGGCCTTATTGGCTTCGTTGGTCAGGTATTGTTTGTCGGCGCCCGCCACTTTGGGGGTTTCCCATATGAGTTTGTCGAGTTCCTGCTCGAAACGCGGCATGTTGACGCCGGTTTTTTTGAGCAGAAAATCGGTAACAGAATCGTCCACATTCAGCATACCTTTCAGCAGGTGTGCGGAATCGACGCTCTGTTGTTCGTAGCCGGCAGCAATTTGCTGTGCCTGAAGAATGGCTTCCTGGGCTTTGATGGTGAAGTTATCGTAAGTCATAGTACCGGAACGGGCAGCAAATATTTTTCCATTTCCAAAACAGATTGTTTTTTCGGAAAAAATGGCAGGGAGATCAAACTGCAGATGCCATTTTGTACAAGAAGATTTTGTAAAAACGACATTTTTACAGCAATGTCCAGCTTTTAAACTTTAAAATCCAATAAAAACCGCTTCACTTCGGCCTGAAACTCGGCTTCGTCATTGTCGCAAAATTCCACTTCCACGGGCAGTACCCATACGGGCAGATCGTGTTTCCACAGGAAACCCTGGTGCAGTTCGAGCCGGGTGGCGTCTTTTTCGGTCGTCAGAATGATTTTACGCGAACCAGGCATGGCATTGAAGCGGCGCAACACCGTATTCAGGTCGTCTTCATTGAAGTAGTGATGATCGGAATATTCGAGCGCCTGCACGGAGTTGACTGCCCGGCCGAGGTATTGGAGCAGGTAATCGGTATTGGCAATGGCGCTCACCAGCAGGATGTCCGTTTGCAGATCGAGGGGGCGGCGTACGTCGGGTCGCAGCAGGTCATAGATAAGACCATAGCGGTAGCGGGTAAAAAACACGCGTTGCCGGGGAAAGGGGTCTATCTCCCGGATCATATCCTGACGCTGCCGGGCGGTAAGTGCAGGCGGGCATTTGGTAACGATGATCAGGTCGGCCCGGCGGTATTCGAAGCGGCCTTCGCGAAGCCGCCCGGCGGGCAGCAGCCAGTCGCGGGTGAAGGGCCGGCTGAATTCGGTGAGCAGGATGTTGAGGCCCGGCGTGACGGCAAGGTGCTGGAAGGCGTCGTCGAGCAGCACGCATTGGGTGTCCGGGTTACGTTTCACCAGTTCCGGTACGCCCAGCGCCCGGCTTTCACTAACGCTTATGGGTATATCGGGGAATTTGCGTTTGAATTGCAAGGGCTCGTCGCCCGCTTCCGAAGCGCTATCGATCGTACTGACTGGCCGGTAACCCATCGTAGAGCGCCCGTAACCCCTGCTCAGTACTGCCATGTTGATATACTGGTCGAGCCAGCGCAGCAGATATTCGATATGCGGCGATTTTCCGGCGCCGCCGATACTCAGGTTGCCAACCGAAATAACCGGCAAATCGAACCGCACGCTGCGCAGCACCCCGATGCGGTACATCAGGTTTCGCAAACCCACACCCAGGCCGTAGAGCAGCGCCAACGGCAGCAGGAGTATTCGGATGACAATGTCCTCGGACATGCGGATTGAATGTGCGGTTAGTGGATTTCGAACAACTGGAGGGGAAGTTTATCCCCTGTTTTCATCGCAAACGATCCATCGAACGCACCAGCGCTTCGTCCTTGCGAATAGCGCGGGTGGCCAGCCAGTTGAGCACCAGGGCAAGCAACGGCAACGCCAGGCCGGCGGCGAATTGGACGGAACTGCCTGCCGGCGCCTGATCGAAAGTAGATTTTGTAGTGAAGGCGACGAGCGCCAGCAGCAGAACGCCGGCTAATGCCGAGACACCCGCGAGACGAGCCTGCAAGGGTCGGTTTTTGAACAAAAAAATAGCGGCGAGCGACACCGCGGCGCCTAAAACCGTGAGGCCGAGCAGACCGGGATTGTCGAGGGGATTGAAGACGCCGTCGCTGAGAGCGGGCAGGGTGCGCGAAGGGTCATTGTCCGGAGTTTGCAGATAGGGGAGACCAAACTGGCCGCCCAACGCGGCGGCAGCCAACAGGAGAAAAACAGATTGTATCCGTTGGATCATGTTTTTTTGCGGCAAATGTAACGCCGACTGTCAGTCGGCGTGAAAAAAAAATTTAAGGTGGAATTTTACGCCGACTACCAGTCGGCGTGACACGGCGATACGCCGACTACCAGTCGACGTGACACGGCGATACGCCGACTACCAGTCGGCGTTACACGGCGAAGCTTTCGCCACAACCGCAGGTACGGGTAGCGTTCGGGTTGTTGAAATGAAAACCCTTGCCGTCCAGGCCGCCGGAAACGACGCTGACGCGGACGAAATAGTCGTCGGCAATATGGCCCGACGAACGGATCTCCGATATTTTTTGCTTGGCGCTTTCTGCTACGTAAATCATACTTTAAATGGTTTCGGGTTAACGGGTTCCAGGCGAATCCGGCCCGCAACCCGTTAACCGCTCATTTATGAGGCCGCGGCTTCGGCTTGTACCGTGGCGCTGGCAGTGATGCCATTTTTCTCCTGATAGTCTTTAATGGCAGCTTTGATGGCGTCCTCTGCCAGCACGGAGCAGTGGATTTTCACGGGCGGCAGGGCGAGCTCCTCCACGATGTCCATGTTGTCGATTTTAAGCGCGTCATCAACGGATTTGCCTTTGAGCCACTCTGTAGCCAGCGAAGAAGATGCAATGGCCGAGCCGCAACCGAAGGTTTTGAACTTGGCGTCGCGGATGGTGCCGGTTTCTTCGTCCACTTCAATTTGCAGGCGCATCACGTCGCCACATTCGGGAGCGCCGACAAGGCCGGTACCCACGTTTTTTTTATTTTTGTCCAAAACGCCGACGTTCCGGGGGTTCTTAAAATGGTCCAACACTTTTTCGCTGTAAGCCATATCTGAATATCTGAGTTTTTGATTTTTGTTATTTTTTGTTTTTGCCGGTGAGGCGGTAGTATAGGCCGAGTATGGTGTAATAAATGCGATAGAGCAATTGGGTGAAGGGGTCGGGGGGACTTTGGATCGGGCTCATAGGTCATTTTGTTTTTCCCATTATCACGCCGTCTGACAGAAGGCGTTACTTAGTGGGCGCTCCATTCGATTTTAGTCAGGTCCACGCCTTCTTTGTACATTTCCCAGATGGGGCTGAGTTCGCGCATGTGGTTGACGCCTTCGGTGATGGCTTTAATGGCGAAATCAACCTCTTCTTCCGTGGTAAAACGGCCAAGGGAGAGGCGAATGGAGGAGTGTGCCAGGTCATCGCCCAGGCCCATAGCTACCAGCACATAGGAAGGTTCCAGCGAAGCCGAGGTGCAGGCCGATCCGGAGGATACGGCGATATTCTGGTTGAAGGTCATCATCAGGCCTTCGCCTTCCACGTGTTTGAAGGAGATATTCGTCACGTGTGGCATCCGGCTGTTCACATTGCCGTTGATTTTGGTTTCTTCCAGTTGCGTCAGGGCTTTTTCGAGTTTGTCGCGCAGGCGGCTGACGCGTTCGGCATCCTGTGTCATTTCGAGGCGTGCGATTTCGGCGGCTTTGCCGAAACCCACGATACCGGGCACATTGAGGGTGCCGGAGCGCATGCCGCGTTCGTGACCGCCGCCGTCCATTTGGGCGGTTACTTTTACCCTCGGGTTTTTACGGCTGACATACAGGGCGCCCACACCTTTTGGGCCGTACATTTTATGTGCCGTGAAAGACATCAGGTGGATACCCACTTCGCGGGGATGGGTGGGAATTTTCCCAACAGCCTGTGTGGCGTCGCTGTGGAACAGTACACCGTGTTTTTCACAGATCTGGGCAATTTCCCGCATCGGCTGAATGACGCCTGTCTCATTGTTGGCCCACATGATCGACACCAGGATGGTGGTTGGGCGGATAGTCGCTTCCAGATCGGCCAGATCGACGAGACCGTCTTCTTTTACTTTAAGATAGGTCACTTCCGCGCCTGCCTTTTCGAGGTGTTTGCAGGTGTCGAGAATGGCTTTGTGTTCGGTTTCCGCCGTAATGATGTGATTGCCTTTGCGGGCGTACATTTCGAACACACCCTTCAGGGCGAGGTTGTTGCTTTCCGTGGCGCCGGAGGTAAAAATGATCTCTTTGTCCTCAACATCAAGCAGTTGTGCAATTTGCTCGCGAGCGTAATCCACCGCTTCTTCTGCTTCCCAACCGAACTGGTGGCTGCGGCTGGCAGCGTTGCCGTGTTTTTCATAAAAATAAGGAACCATAGCGTCTACGACGCGGGGATCGCAGGGCGTGGTGGCATTATTATCGAGGTATATCAGTCGACGCTTGTCCATGCTGGCAGTTGATCTTTATATTTAGATTGAATCTAAGTGTGATTTCGGAATGCAAATATAACAGCTTGTTCAGAAAATGGTTTGGGGAATTTTTTCTTTTTCGTTAAAAGTTTTCGGCTGCCTGACCGCTTTTTTGCCGGCAGACCGGCGTAAAACACGAATGTTAAAATGTATATTTGCCCGGACATGAATCAGCCCGCCGATTTTTTTGCCGAATTTCCTCCGCTCAGCAAGGAGGCATGGTTGGCCCGCATCGTTAAAGACCTGAAAGGCAAACCATTGGAAGATCTTTACTGGCAACTGAATGATGCTATGCGCGTTGATCCGTTCGGACACGCCGACGATTGGCCTACCCCTCCGGCCCCCTTGCTGCAAATGCCGGTCTCTTGGGAGATCAATGAGGATGTGGACGAAACGGAGCCGGTTGCCGCCAACAGGCAGGCATTGGAAGCTTTGCATTTTGGCGTCACGGCTTTGCGCTTCGATATTCCGGCCCGACGGTTATCGGAGGTATTGCCACTGTTGGTGAAGGGAATCTATTTGGACCACATCAGCCTTCATTTTCGCGGCAGCGGCGTGGAAGAAGCGCCGGCGGCAGTTTTGGCAGCGCTGAAATATATTTCTCCGGATACTCCTTCGACGGCGCTGCGCGGCTCCTT
>JAKLJF010000470.1 GCA_023151335.1 Thermoanaerobaculia bacterium
ATATTCCTTGATAACTTGGCAAAATATTATTCGATTCCCGTGCAGACTTTCCAGGTTTTAAAAACCTGGAAAGTCTAAAACCGCAACGCAATTATACCTCGTGCCGCCAAGTTTTCAGCATGGCCGGGCCGTGAAATACGTTTACGAAACTTTTAAAAGTTTCGTAAACGTTCTGCACTTTCATGCTGAAAACTTGGCGGCGCCAGGTATAAAATAATATTTCGCTCGACAATTCAGATTGATACTCGGACTTTTGACACAACCTCTATACGTTCGTTAAGTCGTCCGACGAATACACACGAACCGAAGCCATGGAAAAAGCACAATACCTCCGCCTCCTCTATCAAATGCTGCTCATCCGCCGCTTTGAAGAGAAATGCGCCGAGATGTACGCCAAAACGAACATCCGGGGTTTCCTTCATTTGTATATCGGCGAAGAAGCGGTGGCCGTGGGCGTCACGCAGGCCCTGGCCGGCGACGACTATGTACTGGCCACCTACCGCGAACACGGCCACGCGCTGGCCCGCGGCATGGACGCGGGCGCCATCATGGCTGAAATGTACGGCAAGCAGGAAGGTTGCAGCCGGGGCCGGGGCGGTTCCATGCACCTGTTCGACGGCCAAAAACTTTGCGGCGGCAACGCTATCGTGGCCGGCCACCTGTCGATGGCGGTCGGGATGGCGCTGGCGGCAAAAAAACAACAGCAAAACCGGATCGCCTGCTGCTTTTTCGGTGAAGGCGCCGCGGCAGAAGGCGAATTCCACGAGGCCATGAACCTGGCGGCGCTGTGGCAGGTACCCGTCCTTTTCGTCTGCGAAAACAACTACTACGCCATGGGTACGGCCCTTCGTTTCAGCCATGCCGTGCAGGAATTGGAAAAGAAGGGCCCGGCCTACGGCATCGAAACCGCCGTGGCGGACGGCATGGACGTGCTCGCCGTGGAACGCGCCGCCCGCGAAGCCGTGGAAAAAGTCAGGGCCGCGGGCAAACCGTATTTCCTGGTCTGCAACACCTACCGCTTCCGGGCGCACTCTATGTTCGACGCGGAACTGTATCGCGATAAAAGCGAGGTGGAGGAATGGAAAAAACGCGATCCCATTCCCAGGCTGAGCGATTTTTTATTGACTAAAAAAGTGATCACCGAACAGGATATAGAGGATTTGGAAAACCGCGTGGCCGCCGAGGTGCAAAAGGCCGTGGATTTCGCCGAAGGGGGCACTTGGGAACCGGTAGAGCAACTCACCAAATTCGTCTATAGTTCGGATTAACCAGTACGCTACGTTTACGAAACTTAAAAAGTTTCGTAAACGTGGGAAGTTCGGATTAACCAGTACGCTACGTTTACGAAACTTTTTAAGTTTCGTAAACGTGGGAAATGTATACAGGAAGCGTATGATAAACCAAAAGGATAGTTATGGGCGATAAAACAGGTATATTAATCACCTATCGCGAAGCCTTAAAACAAGCCCTTCGCGAGGCCTTGCTGAGCGACGAACGCGTGTTTCTCCTGGGGGAGGACGTGGGCCGCTATGGCGGCGCATTTGCTGTGAGCAAGGGATTGTTGCAGGAATTCGGCCCCGAACGCATCATGGACGTGCCCTTGTCCGAATCGGGTTTTACCGGCGCTGGTATCGGGGCAGCGCTGGCGGGCATGCGGCCCATTGTGGAAGTGATGACCGTCAACTTCAGCCTGCTGGCTATGGATCAGATCGTGAACAATGCCGCTACGCTGCTGCACATGTCGGGCGGGCAATTGAACGTGCCCGTGGTGATCCGCATGGGTTGCGGCATCGGGCGCCAACTGGCAGCCCAGCACTCGCACAGCTGGGAGCCGCTGTACGCCCATATTCCCGGCCTCATCGTCTTGTCCGTCGGCACCCACGAAGACGCCCGCGGCATGCTGTTGTCGGCCCTGAAAAGCCCCGACCCCGTGGTGATTTTTGAATACACGTATATGCTGAACCTGGAAAAAGAAATTCCCGCCGATGCCGGCGCCGTGGATATTACCCGCGCGAAAGTCCGGCGGGAGGGCAGGGATATTTCCATCATTACCTACGGCGCAGGCGTGTACAAAGCCCTGGATGCAGCCGCCGAACTGGCCGCTGCCGGTATCGAGGCCGAAGTGCTGGACCTGCGCGTACTGCGCCCGCTGGACGAAGCAAGCGTTATCGCCTCGGTGGCCAAAACCCATCGCGCGCTGGTGGTGGAAGAAGCCTGGCGCTCTGGCGGTATTGCCGCCGAGATTTCGGCCCGCATCATGGAAAAGGCTTTTTACGAACTCGATGCCCCCGTGCAGCGCCTCTGCGGCGTGGAGGTACCGATCCCTTACCCCAAACACCTGGAAGACGCCTCGGTGCCGCAAATAGCAGACATTGTAAATGCTGTTAAAAAAATGATCAAGCCTTAGTGCCAGCCCTCAAATCAACAAATCAACGCATCAACAACCATGATCGAATTCCGCATGCCCAGCCTGGGCGCCGATATGGAAGCCGGTACCCTCCGCGAATGGAAGGTTAAGCCCGGCGACACCGTGGAACGCGGCGACATCATCGCCGACGTGGAAACCATGAAGGGCATCATCGAAATTGAGGTGTTCGACGCGGGTGTAGTGGAGCAGCTCCTGGTGAAAGAAGACGAAAAAGTACCGGTAGGCACCGTAATGGCGCTCATCCGGCCCGCCGGCGAAACGGCCGCTCCAAAACCGGCAGAACGCCACGTTTACGAAACTTTTAAAAGTATCGTAAACGTTAAAGAAGAAATCCCGCCCGTTCCGGCGCCCGCGCACGAGGGCCTGCGCGCTTCCCCGCTGGCCCGGCGCATCGCCGCTGAAAATCACCTTGATCTTACAACGGTGCAGGGTAGCGGCGAAGGCGGCGCCATCACCCGGGAAGACGTGGAAAAGGCCATTGCAGAGCGAGACATTCGATTGAAACCCCGGCCGGCCGAACCGGCCCCGACTCCCGCTGCTTCCACCGAAAACATCCGGATGGCCGTGGCCGCGGCCATGAGCAAATCGAACCGCGAAATTCCGCACTATTACCTCGAAACCAGCATCGATATGAGCAAAGCCCTGGCCTGGCTGGCCGGGGCCAACCGGCAGCGGCCCGTGGCCAAACGCCTGTTGCCGGTGGTGCTGCTCATCAAAGCCACGGCCAAAGCCCTGCGCGAATTTCCGGACCTGAACGCCGTGTGGGAAAACGGCCTGCAAAGAAAGGCGGAGATCAACATCGGCTTCGTCATATCCCTGCGCACGGGCGGCCTGATAGTGCCCGCCATCCGCAACGCCGACAAAAAGAGCCCCGACGACCTCATGGAAACCCTGACCGACCTCATCCCCCGCGCGCGGGCGTTGAAACTGCGCAGCTCCGAACTGAGCGAATCCACCATCACCCTCACCAGCCTGGGCGACGACGGCGCCGACGCGGTGTTCGGCGTCATCTATCCGCCCCAGGTGGCCATCGTGGGTTTCGGCGGCATCCGCGAGCAACCCGTGGCCGAAAACGGCCTGATCGGCGTACGGCCCGTACTGCGCGCCACGCTCGCGGGCGACCACCGCGCCACCGACGGCCTCACCGGCAGCCGCTTCCTCGCGGCGCTCCAACAACTGTTACAACAACCGGAAACACTATGACCGAAGCCGACATTAAAACGACCATTTTTCAACTCCTGAAACGGATCGCCCCCGATACCGAACCCTCCACCCTTGGGCCCACCGACAATATCCGCGACACGCTCGGCATCGATTCTTTCGATGCGCTGCAATTTATCATCGCCCTGAATGAAAAACTGGGTATTGAAATACCCGAGCAGGATTACGGGAAAACGGGGACGCTGGAGCAATTAATTGCCTATATTAAAACAAAAGAACGATAAATACTGCATGCATCTCCTCATTGGCAACCTTGACGACACCCGCATCGAAATGGCCGAACGCAAAGGCACCGGCCACCCGGACACCATCTGCGACGAAATCGCGGAACATATTTCCGTTGCGCTCTGCCGGTATTACCTGGAACATTTCGGCGCGGTGATGCACCACAACGTCGACAAGGCCCTGCTGGTGGGAGGGCAATCGCAGCCAGCGTACGGCGGCGGGAAGGTATTGAAACCCATTTCGCTGATCATCGCCGGCAGGGCCACGGAGCGGGTCGGGGATAAAACCGTGCCGGTGGCGGAAATCGCGGAGGAAACCGCCAAAGCGTGGCTGAAGCAAAACATCCGCCACCTCGACGTATCGAAAGACGTGCAGATCACGGCCAATATCCGTCCGGGCAGCGCCGAGCTGGTGGAACTGTTCAACCGTTTTGGCCGGGGGGAAACGCCGCTGGCCAACGATACCTCCTTCGGCGCCGGCTACTACCCGCTGACGCCGCTGGAACAAACGATCATCCGCATAGAAGAGCTGTTGAACAGTCCGGTCACAAAGAATCAACTGCCGTTTATCGGAGAAGATATAAAAGTGATGGGCGTAAAAGACGGCGATAAAAACCATTACACCATCGCCGCCGCTATCGTCGACCGCTACATTAGCAGTATAGCGGACTATATTTTAAAAATAAAACAAACGGAAACGTACCTGCGGGCGCATTTGCCGCTCTCCAACGCGACCCTGTATCTCAACACCGCCGATAATTATGCGCGGGAA
>JAKLJF010000471.1 GCA_023151335.1 Thermoanaerobaculia bacterium
GTTAAATTGAGTATCGAATATCGAACACGGAATGTCGACATTCGACATTCCGTGTTCGATATCCTATATCCTATATCCTATATCCTATATTCCCTACTCTCCGCCATCTGCCTGCGCCATCCCGATCGCGCGTTGCGCCACATTTTCGCCCAGCATGAGCCCGTCTTCACTATCAAAGCGGTAGTGGATGCAGCCGTACAGGCGGGAAAGGGCCGCTTCGCGGGCCTGCCCGGCGAAATGCCCGGCATGTTCGGGGAAAAAGTGCCCCAACACGGCCGCTCCGGCCGCCGAGAAGCCGCTGTGTCCCGATGGGTAGGAGGGGAAATTGGGAATGGGTAGCAGCGTTTTGATATCCGGATTGACGTTGGTAGGCCGGGGAAAGAAATAGTAGTATTTACTGTCCCACACGCAAATGGCGGCATCCTGCATGGCCATGTTCATGTAGGCGAATACCCGGGAAGCGCGCAGGGGATTCAGGTGCGCGTCGTGGATGTACGACTCTGCGATGTAGTTCCAGTGTCCGGGCGGGCTGTAGGTGCTGGTGCCGTCATCCCAGCGCAAAGCGATGTGTTGTTCCGCTTTGGTCGCATTTTTACTGTAGTGCAACACTTCGTCCAGGGCTCTCTTGAATTCGGGTGTGCCGACTGCCGGCGGCGGCGGCAAACGGAATGTGCCATATACTTCGGCGGAGGTAATGGTCCAGGGTTTTACGTGGCTGAAGTTCGGGGCCAGCATGGGGCGGGGCGGCAGTTCCATACTTTTCCAGACGGGTTTGCCGCTGGCGTTGTGCACAGCGGTGATGGAATCCCACACTGTCTGGTTGCCGAGGGTGGCGCCCATTTTATCGCCTTTGGCGCGGGTGATAAAAATATTGGCGATGGCCCGGCCCAGCGAATCGCCGGCGGCAATATCGCTTTGTACGTTGAGGCCGGCCCACATCCGGGAATTTTTGTGCGCCTCGGCCTGCTGGTTGAGGTAGGCTACCTCGTTGGGGAACATAAATGCCAGCAGCGTGCGGGAAAAACCGGCGACCACGGCATCTTCGGAAGGGTAGGAAGGGACATTCTGAACGGGCAGGTGCGTCTTTATGGCGGCGTCGTACGTGCTCGGCGCCTTGCGGTCGTATTGGTATTTATAGTGCCAGGCGGCTACCAGGGCGTCGTAGCTGCCGGCGCTCAGGTAGGCGTAGGCCCGCACGGCGTAGGGCGGCGTCGACAGGGGGAACAAGGGGTACTCGCCGGGTTTGGCGCCGCTGGGCAAAGGGTAAGTGCCGTCAGCGTTAGGTTTTGGAAAAATGAAATATTTGGCCACCAGTTCCCGCGCGATCTCATTCCAGCGGATCACACCGTTGGTAGACCAGTGGCCGATCAGTTCCTGTTGTTCCGCCGTTGGGTTGGCGCTCTGCGCCTTGAGCGCCGTTAATTCGGCGAGATATTCCGCCGAGCCGGGGGCGGCAGGAGCTGGCACAGGCACTTGGGTGGGCGATGCCAGGTGGATCGTCTTCCAGGTTCCGGCATCTGCATCTTCCGTGGAATATTCGAACGCATCGAATTCGGGGAGGGGCGCAACGTCTTCCTTGCAAGCGATAAAAGAAAGTATGCCGCAAACAAAAGCAAGCAGTATAATTCTGATATTCATTTCTGTCGTTTTTTTATATTGAAATAAAAAATTATTTACTACCACCCCAAACCGGGAATTGATAGTTCACGCTGATGCCGGCAAAAAAGGCCTGGCCGACATTTCTGCCGGCGAGCGTATAGCCGCCGCTGAGCGACAGGTTCAGGCCGCCGTTTTCCGAGAAATAATAATCGAAGCGGCCGGTGATGTGGGAGAAATCCATGTTGTTGGAAGGGAAACCGGGGTCCCAGATGCGGATGTCGCTGCCGCCGAGGGTGTTTACCGTATTGTAACTGACTTCGGCCAGTATTTTTTTGTTGCTGAAACCGAGGGCCGCGGTCCAGTCGAGTATATCGTCGACCTTTACTTCGTTGGAATAGTGTGCCTGGCCCTGATCGAAGTAGAAATCCCGGTGAATGTTCGGGACGTTCGAGCGGTAAGTGTAGTTGGCCCGCAGGTTGGCGAAAAAGCCGTTGTCCAGTTGGTAATTGATCAGTTGGCGGTACGACAGGTTGGTAGTGCCGGCGCCCAGGTTGAGCGGGGCGAAATCTACCAGGTATTTGCTGAGGGGCGTGGAAAAACCGAGTACGCCGCCCAGGATAATTTTGCCGGGACCCAGCCGGGGTTCGGCAAATTTACCTTTGAGGTGCAGGGAAAAGTCCTGAAAGCCATTCTGCCCGTTCAGCGTGCCCTGACTGGCCTTGGTCATGACATAAGGCAGCATGACGATGACATTCAGGCGGTCCAGTACTCCGATCATTGCGCCGGCAGTGATCTGTTGGCGGCTCACGGTGCCGATATTGCCGTTTTCGCGGAGGGTTTCGCCTTCCCAATATTTGCTCCAGGAATTGTACCCGTAATTGACCCCGGCGCAGATACTGCCCTTTGGCACAAACTGGAGGTCGGTTGGCAATTGACTGTGTGAAAAATAGGACAACAGCAGGAATGCTGCCGTACAGGTGTAAAGTTTGAGCATAAGCGCGTGTTAGTTTGAATTAGGGCTGCAAAATGAGCAGGCTCTTTCTGCACAGCGCTTAGAATGGGGTTAGAAATTTATTATAAAAATCTTAATGCCAGGCAGGCGCGGGTCTATTTCAAATAAAAAACTTCCCGCAAAGGCACTGTCACCGGCGAATCATCGTCCCGGGTGGCCATAATATCTTTCATAAAAGTCCACCAGTGCTGCATCACCGGATGCCGCGGCAGATCGTCCAGCGCCGCGGTATCGCCGGCGTGCAATACGCCAAATAGCTCGTGGGTGTTTTCATCCAAAAAGATGGAATAATCGGAGATGCCGCTGTTTTTGAGCAGCACTACCAGTTCGGGCCAGATCTCGTCGTGACGGCGTTGGTATTCTTCGGCTTTTCCGGGGAATAGGTGCATTTTGAAGGCAATGCGCGGCATGGCGTGAATGGTTCTGGTGAAACGTCTTCCGGCGGTAACGTGAAGCAGGATACTGGTTTCCAGGTATCAGGTATCATTTATGGTCCGAACCGCCGGGGTTTGCAAATGGAGGTACAAAGTTAACAAATTCCGATACGGCGCGTGCGAAGCGGTCATCCACCGAAGCAGTTCCGCAACCCGGTATGGTTAGAGGCGTCACCGCTTTTGTGTAGCGATGACACCTCTAACCAGGTCACCTTATAAATGGCTGGCCTGATGTGGCTTCAATATTCAGCATATGGAGGATCAGGGCTTTGCCTTCTTCGTCACCACCTTGCCTTCAGCGTCGATCTGGATGATCTCCATACCGAGTTGTTCGAGGCCGGGCGTCACTTTTTCGGCGTCGCCGGCCATGAACCAACCCATGTCATTGGGCTGCACGATGGTTTTGGCCACGGATTGCACATCTTTCAGCGACAGGTTTTGCACCCGCTGGCTGTACGTTTTCCAGTAGTCGTCTTTCAGATTGTATTTCACCAGGTTGCGCGCGCTGGCATTCACGGCGGCGTTGGTTTCCCACATACCGGCCATGCCCATCACGGTGTTTTGTTTGGTTTTGTCAAACTCCGCCTGGGTCATCGGTTTGTCGGCGACGAACTGTTTGACCTCTTTCATAATTTCCTGCACGCTTTCCTTGGTTTTGTCCGTTTGCACGGGGGCAAAAACCAGGTAGGGCCGTTGGCCGGCGGTGTTCTGAATAAAGGAACCGGCGCCGTAGGCCCAGTGTTTGTCTTCGCGGATATTCATGTTGATCCGGCTGGTGAAGTCGCCGCCGAGCACGTTGTTCATTTGCTCGATAGCCGTTTCGTCCAGCTGGCCGTACGGCTTGGTCAGGTAGCCTGCCATGATCATGCTCTGCTGGCTTTCCGGCCGGTCGATGAGGAAAATTTTACCGTTGTTGGCCGATTTCACTTCCGGGATCACCTTTTTGGGCACCTCGCCTTTCGACCATTTGCCAAAACGTTTTTCGAGTTTATCCAGCAGTTCCGGCATGGTGATATCGCCGGTGACGACGATGGTGGCGTTGTTGGGCCGCATCCAGCGCTGGTAGAATCCGCGCACATCGTCGAGCGTCATGGCGCGCACGGCGTCTTCCTCCCCGGTGCCCGACATCGGCATGCCGTAGGGGTGATCTTTGCCATAGAGCAGTTCGGGCATTACGCGCATGACCATGCCCTGCGGGCTTTTCTTTTCACGCTGAATGCCGCTGATCTGTTCGTTTTTCAGGCGTTCGAGTTCGGCAGCAGGAAAAGCGGGATTGAGGATCACGTCGGCCATGAGGTCGAGGCTGGGGTCGAGCGATTGTTTCAGGGCATTGAGGGTGACGTAGGAGTAGTCCAGATCGCTGAAGGTGCCGAGTCCGGCGCCGAGCAATTGCAGTTTTTCACTGATCTGCAGGCTGTTGAGCGCTTGGGTGCCTTCGTCGAGCATGTTCATGGCCAGGTTGGCCAGGCCGGGTTTGCCGCCCATTTTATCGGTGCAGAAGCCGGCGTCGAACATCATGCTCATCACCATGGCCGGGCTTTCCGTGCGGCGGGTGAGCACTACTTTCATGCCATTTTTCAGGGTGGCGCGCTGTATGT
>JAKLJF010000472.1 GCA_023151335.1 Thermoanaerobaculia bacterium
GGTGCGTAGCGGAAAAGTACACTACATCGGCATTTCCGATACGCCCGCCTGGGTGGTCAGTCAGGCCAATACCATGGCCGAACTACGGGGCTGGACGGCCTTTGCCGGCCTGCAAATAGAATACTCCCTGCTCCAGCGCGCGCCGGAGCGCGACCTGTTGCCAATGGCCAAACATTTTGGCTTGGCCCTCACACCCTGGGGCGCTATCGGCGGCGGGGCGCTTACCGGTAAATACCTCCAGGGCGGCGCCGGGCGCGTGCCGGAAACCAGCGCGCGCCGCGGCGAACGGGCCAACGCCATCGCCGCCGAAGTGGTGGCGCAAGCCCAAAAACTGGGCGTCAGTCCCGGCCAGCTCGCCCTCAACTGGGTGCGCCAGCGCGACAACCAACTGACCGTCATCCCCCTTATCGGCGCGCGCCGGCCCGAACAACTGGCCGATTTGCTCGGCTGCCTCAACTTTCAGGCGCCCGGCGATGTTTTGCAGGCGCTGGACGCCAAAAGCGCCATCGAGCCCGGCTTCCCGCACGATTTCCTCGCTTCCGACAATATCCGCGACCTGACTTTCGGCGGCGTGTACGCACAAATTATCCGTTAACCAACCATTCCCGACGTTTTACTTTTACCATGCCTTTTCACGACATCGACAATATGCCCATCTACTGGCCCGATCACGAAGACGTGGCCATGAAACTGTACGACCGTTTCGGCGACGACTTCGACGAAAGCAAAATTTACCGCGTCCGATTTACCGACCTGATCGAATGGGTACTCGAAATCCCTAACTTCGCCGGCAAACGCGAAGATTGTAACGAAGCGCACCTGGAACAGATCCAGGCTAAATGGGTATACGAATGGAGAGCCAACAACCGCTGATACCCGACCCATCGCCCGCCGTCATCCCCGAATCGTCGGTAGAACTGGTGCACCTGTTCGACAAGTTCAACGCCGTACGGGCATTCATCCTCGACGTGGACGGCGTGATGACCGACAATACCGTGCACGTGACCGAAAGCGGCGAACAGCTGCGCAGCATGAACATCCGCGACGGCCTGGGCCTGAAAATCGCCCTGAAAAACGGCTATCCCGTGTGCATCATCACCGGCGGACGCTCCCAGGGCGTGGTCAAACGCCTGGCCGGACTCGGCGTGGAACACATCTACACCAACGTGGAAGACAAATGGCCGGTGTTTCTGCAATTCCTGCAAACCCACAACCTGAAAGCCTCCGAGATTTGCTACATGGGCGACGACCTGCCCGACCTGCAGATCCTGCGCAAAGTAGGCCTCTCCGCCTGCCCCGCCGACGCCGTACCCGAAGTGCTGAACGCCGTCGATTATATTTCCCCCATCGCCGGCGGCAAAGGCTGTTTGCGGGATGTGATCGAGAAGGCGCTGAAAACGCAGGGGAAATGGAGTGATGAGCGATGAACTCATCACTCATCACTCATCACTCATCGCTCATCACTCATCACTCATCGCTCATGCTCGCTCTTCCCCGGCTCTTGCGTTTGCCCAACCTGGTCATCGTGTTTCTGAGCCAATGGTTGCCGTACTGGTTTGTGTTGCGCCCGGCCATTTTGCGCGCGGGAGGGGTGCCTGCTTTGACGGAGCGTACGTTCAGCCTGATCGCGGCGGCCACGGTACTGACGTCGCTGGCCGGTTATGTGATCAATGACTACTTCGACCGGGAGATCGACACGATCAACCGGCCCGACAGTGTGGTGGTGGGGAAACATATTCCGTCGGGGGTCGTGTTGTTGCTGTATGCCGCAGTGACCGTGTTGGTGCATTTGCTGGCCTTGCGCATATATCTCGTGCTGCCCGTACCAAAATCCCTATGGCCTTTGCTGATTTTCCCCATTGTTTCTTTTTTTCTGTTTTTATACGCCTGGCAACTCAAATGTTCGCCCATCATGGGCAACGTGCTGGTATCGCTGATGTGCGGGGCAGTACCGGTCATTCCCCTGCTGGTGGAAGACCGGGCGATCTGGCTGGCCTCGTTCCGGGCGCCGGAAGCGGTGCACCAGGCCGTGGGGCTGGTCTGGCTGTACGCCTTGTTTGCCTTTCTGACCAACCTGCTGCGCGAACAGGTCAAAGACCTGGAAGATTTTCAGGGCGACGCCGCCTGCGGCTGCAATACGCTGGCCGTGATGAAAGGCCCGCGTTTTGCCAAAAAACCGGCCGGCTTTACCGGACTGACGCTCGCTATCCTGACCGGTTTTCTGCTCTATTTCTGGCGGGAAACCGATGCGCCGGACTGGCAGATCGGCGCCGGCGCCGTCCTGCTTTTACTGCCTGCACTCGTTGCCACTATATTTATCTACGCCGCCCGGAGTAAAAAACAATACACCTGGGCCAGCCGTTTTATCAAACTGATCATGCTGACCGGCCTGTTCCTGCTCCTGCGCTCCTGGCCCGACGATTTGCTGAAACAAGGGATCGCGCTGCTCGACTTTTAAAAACCCGTTCACTTATTGTTCATCCTTTGTTCTAAACCCGTCCATCCGCGCGCCTTGTTTGTTCAAATCGGCCAATGCGGATTTGCGGCCCGGATAATTCCGCACATCTTTGTCGCTACAAAACGGAATCAACCCGTCCTCCAAATGCAAGAACAATATATTGCCCGCTTACAAAATCAGGATCAGGCCGTGATCGGCGAGTTGTACGACGCGTACGGCGACGCCTTGTACGGTGTGGTGCTCCGCATCGTGCAAACACCCGAACTGGCTCAGCAGGTGCTGCAGGATACGTTTGTGAAGGTATGGCGCAACGGCGCGATGTACGACAGCTCCAAAGGCCGGCTTTTCACCTGGCTGGTGAACATTGCCCGGAATACTGCCATCGACGCCACGCGCACGGCGCATTTTCAGCAGCGCCGCAAAACTGATTCCCTCGACGCACTCGTACATAATCCAGGCGGCCACTCCGTAAACCCCGAACACATCGGTGTCCGCGAGATCGTGGGCCGCCTCGACGAAAAATACCGCCTGCTCATCGAGCTGATGTACTTCCAGGGCTACACCCAGGAAGAAGCCGCCGAAGAGACCGGCATCCCCATCGGTACCATTAAAACCCGCCTGCGACACGCCATCGGCGAACTGCGCCGCCTGTTCGGCGAAGACGCCGCGGCGCTGATCCTGATCGGGAGCATTATCAGAGGTTTATAAACCTCATAAACCTCATAAACCCTCATAAACCGAATAAATTCCGCACCTTTGGGCGCGGCTTTGAACAAAAGACATGGATATTCAATCCTTCATACAATCGGGCCTGCTGGAAGCCTACGTACTGAACCAGTGCAGCCCTGAAGAGCGCGCCGAAGTGGAACGCATGGCCGCCCTGCACCCGGAAGTCCGGGCAGAGCTCGGGGCCATTGAACGTTCGCTGGAGCAGGTGGCCCGGGCCAATGCCGTGCCGCCCCCGGCAGAACTGAAAGCACAGATCCTGCAACGGATAGCAGAAGAAGCCAACGCTGCCCCGCCGGCTGCCGGCGCCACCGGCGGCGGACGCGCTTTCCGGCTGATCCCGGCCCTGGGCTGGGCTGCCGCGCTGCTGCTGGGCATTGCCCTGGTATGGCAAAGCGCCCGGCTGCACCGCACAGAAACCCGCATGGCCGAACTGGAAACCAAGGTAACCGACTGCGAAACAAGGGTAGGGGAGCAGGCAAAAAACCAGGCCCTCATCGCCCTGCTGCGCGACCGCGACACCCGCACCATCATCCTGCGCGACGCCACCAAGCCCGACGCCGTCGAACACCTCACGGCCACCGTGTGGCACAACCCCAAACGCGCCGAAACCGCGCTCGACATCAACAGCCTGCCCCGGCCCAACCCGGGCAAATACTTCCAGTGCTGGGCCATCGTCGACGACGCCCCGCAAAGCATGGGCATGGTGACGCTCAGCGGCACAGATTCCTGGCAACAACTGCCCTTCGTGCCCAACGCGCAAGCCTTCGCCATTTCGGAAGAAGACAAGCCGGAAGGAAACGCTGAGCCGACAGTGGTGGTAATGGTGGGGAAATGAGCATGCCCTCCATTACACTATTTCTGGTACGGTTTTTGAAAAAATTTTAACAGAAAAAAATTGGCCTGAAACTTCGTTTGGCCAATCCTTTTTTACTACCTTGGCCGCAGGCCCCGGCAGAAGCGCCGCCGGGCCGCCGCCTGACCAAATTTTAACAAATCCGTACCCAGATCCAAAATGTATAAACTCCGGACGCTTGCCGTCACTTTCGACCATTCCCTGAACCCATGGGAACTGCCCCGCTTCCGGGGCGCCATCGCCGGAAAAGTAGGCCTCGAACACGACTGGTTTCACAACCACAACAACGAAACCGGCGGCCTGCATCACCGCTACCCCCTCATACAGTACAAGGTGTGCCCCCACAACGGCGGCTTCCGGCCCATGCTGCTTTGCCTCGACCAGGGCATCGAAGAAGCGCACCACCTGTTCAGTCAGCCCGACTGGTCGGTCGACCTCAAACAAGGCAGCGGCGCCACCACCGCCTACCACACCGTGCCCCTGCGCATCGCCCGCCTGCACGTGGACCAAACCACCCTCAACGTCTGGGAAAACCCGCTCGCCTACCGCCTCCACAACTGGCAGGCCCTCAACACCGACCACTACCGCGAATACCGCAAC
>JAKLJF010000473.1 GCA_023151335.1 Thermoanaerobaculia bacterium
TTCGATTTCCCGCTCCTGCGCAGCGACGGCAGCAAGCCGCTGCAAACACCAAATGGCATCCTGCTTACCGAAACGCTCGCGCGCCAGATTTATGCCGACGCCGACCCGCTGGGCAAAACCCTGCGATACGACAACAAAGTCGATCTCGTGGTGACGGGCATCCTGAAAGACCCGCCTTCTAATTCGAGCATTCAGTTCTCCGGACTCATTCCCTGGGAACCGGTGGCCAATCAGCTGGTACGCGATCCAAAGCAGGCATTACACCACCTGGTTTTTATTGCGCCCCGAAGCTGACCGCCTGAAACTCGCGCACCGGCTCGCCGCCCTGGTGGCCCGCCACCGGAACAACCCCGACGATGGCCAGTTCTGGTACGCCGTCCAGCCCCTGCACCAGGTGCGCCTCGACTCCGGCATGATAGCGTGGGCCGACCATGCCGGCGACCGCAAAACCATCGCCATATTCGGCCTGATCGGGCTGCTGATCCTCGCCATTGCCTGTATCAACTATGTCAACCTGGCCACGGCGCGGGCATCCACCCGGGCAAAGGAAGTGGGTGTGCGCAAAACCGTGGGCGCCGGACGCGGGGAGTTGTTCGCCCAATTTATGTCCGAATCGGCGCTGCTGATCCTGGCCGCCGCGGCGCTGGCCGTTGTGCTGGCGCAAATTGCGCTGCCCTTGTTCAACGAACTTTCGGGGAAAAACCTCGAAAGCGAACAGTTGCTACAACCTGCGGCGCTGCGGGTCATTGCCGGCGCCGCACTGCTGGCACTGTTGCTGGCCGGCATTTATCCCGCTTTGCTGCTTACCCGTTTCAACCCGGTTTCCGTGTTAAGAGGGCAGTTTTTTGCATTTGGCAAAGCGGGAAAAAACACGGGTACCATGCTGCGCAAAACTCTCGTGACCGGACAATTCGTGTTCTCGCTGGCCCTGATTTCCGGCGCCTTCATTATTTCCCGGCAAATGGCTTTTTTGCGCAATGCCAAACCGGGTTATGACCGGCAGAACGTATTTGCCGTCAATTTTTACGGAAAAAAAGCCGACGCCGGCGCTGTTAAAAAAGCTTTGCAGGGCAAACCCGGCGTGACTGCTGTAACGATGAGCGACAACAATGTCGTCGAACTCGGCAGCCAAAACGGCGGCATGGACTGGGAAGGCAAAACACTTGAACAGGAAATGCCCATCTGGATGCTGGGTATAGACACCGAATTGCCCGCTTTCTTCGGCCTGCAACTAAAAGAAGGTCGCTGGTTCCGCCCCGAACTGAACGGCTGGGATACCACTTCTTTCGTTATCAACGAGGCCGCCGCCCGCGAAATGGGCCTGAACGAAGGCGCAGCAGGAAAATGGGTCGATTTTAACGGCACGAAGGGCGTGATCGCCGGCGTAGCCAAAGATTTTCACTTCCGCTCCCTGCACGACGCCATAGAACCCCTGATCATGTACCAAAATCCGGAATGGACCGACTTTTTTTACGTTAAAACCGTCGCCGGACAAGCAACGGAAGCCATCGCCTCTGCGCAGGCCGTGTACGAACAATTCAACCCGGACAAGGTGTTCAAATACAAGTTTCTGGACGAACAATACGACCAACTGTACAAAACCGAAGCCCGCGTGGGCACCTTGTTCAACCTGTTTGCCGGATTGGCCGTGCTCATTTCATGTCTTGGGCTGTTGGGGTTGGCCACTTTCGCGGCGCAACACCGCACCAAAGAGATCGGCATCCGGAAAGTCCTCGGCGCTTCTGTAGCCTCGGTGGTCGGGTTGCTGACCAGCGATTTTATGAAACTTATCCTTGTGGCCTTCGTCATTGCCGCTCCTGTGGCCTGGTATTTCATGGATCGATGGCTGAGCGACTTCGCCTATCGCATCGAGCTCCAATGGTGGATGTTTGCCCTCGCCGGTGTATCCGCCCTGTTACTGGCTTTTCTGACCGTAGGGGTGCAGGGCGTGAAAGCGGCGCTGGCAAATCCGGTGAAAGCATTGAGGAGTGAATAAATTGGTAACTGCTGTTTAAAACATTTTTAAGCGTTACTATATTTATTATCTTTATGGATATCACCGAAATTTTCTATCCCCGCCACCGTGCCGAATGGCGCCACTGGCTGGAAGCCCACCACCGCGCCAAAACAGAGGTATGGCTGCAAACCTTCCGCAAAGCCAGCGGCAGGCCCTCCATCTCCTACGACGACATGGTGGAAGAATGTCTCTGTTTCGGCTGGATCGACGGCGCCGTCAAGAAATACGACGAGGAAAGCATGGTGCAGCGCATCACCCCGCGGCGGAAAAAAAGTTTCCTCTCCGAACTCAACCGCCAGCGCGTGTGGAAACTACAACAAAACGGCCTGATGACGCCCGCCGGCATCGAACCGATCCGCGAACAGATCGGCTCGCCTGACGAACCCTGGGAAATCCCCTCCTGGATCGAAGCGGAACTGCGGGCCGATCCCCTCGTTTGGGAAAACTTTCAGCAATTCCCGCATTTTTACAAAAGACTGAAAATCGGCTGGATCGCCGAGATCCGGGGCAATAGCCGGCAGGATGAAGTCCGCAAACGGCTGGATTATCTGATCAAGATGACCCGGCAAGGGAAAATGTACGGGAGCATGCCTCTTCTTTGATAAACAAACCCAGGCCGACAAGGCAATTGTTGTTTTTGGAAAATGCCGTTATCTTTGTATCAAATCTGCAGAATATGTTAGAAACGACCGTTCCGGTTTCGGAATATGAAATAGAACGCAACAAGCCTATACCGTCGTTGAATCATAGTCTGATACAAGCGAGACTGATTACCCGCTTAATGAACCGCTATGAAAACAAATATAATGTTGCGTCGGAACTTAGCCTTGAATTGTCCGATTGGCCTTCCGTACCGGATTTATCTCTTTATCCCGCACAGCCGATTGATCTTCGAAACGACGTGATCACGGTTACGGAGCCGCCTCTTGGGGTGATTGAAATTATTTCTCCCAGCCAAAGTCTGAATCAATTAGTATCGAAAGCAGAAGACTATTTTGCGCATGGCGTTAAATCCTGCTGGCTCGTGCTGTTGCCGCTGGCTAATATTTACGTGTTTTCTGCTCCGGAGAATTATCAGATTTACCGCGCTACTGAAACCCTGCTTGACCCCGTGCTCGACATTTCTTTACCGTTAAGCGAGGTTTTTGGAGTTTAGAAAGGGCTGATATTAAATTGTTGTAAAGCTCTCCACCTGCAAATCGTCCACCAGCAGTAATTTAAGGCTCCCGGCATTCCAGAAAAACACCTCGATACGGTCGAAAGGTTTTTTGGGCAATTTGGCATCTATGTATAATTCCCGCGTTTGTCCGCTGTCGAGCAGGCGGTAGATCCGGATCATATTTTCCTTTACTTTTTGTCCTTTATTGGAAAAACGCACGACCCATTGCGTCATTTTCCACACGTCCCATTCCTTTTGTTCGCAGCGAAACCG
Source organism: Thermoanaerobaculia bacterium (assembly GCA_023151335.1). Taxonomy (GTDB): domain Bacteria; phylum Bacteroidota; class Bacteroidia; order Chitinophagales; family Saprospiraceae; genus M3007. The sequence goes on from JAKLJF010000473.1 coordinate 3,450, forward strand.
GGCTGTTGCCCGTATCCAGCGGGCTTCGCCGCCGGGTAACGGAATATTGTACACCGGAGAGCTTTGCCGGGCTTCGTCCAGGAACAAAGAATTGTTTCCGGAAATAGCCGCCAACGGGCAGCGGACAGAATCGGCTTCAAAGTCATTCGAATAGAGCAATACCAAATTTTGCCGCTCGCCGCGCACCTCGTCTTTGGTGTCGAGCAATTTAATGGCATTTTCCTCCACTTCGCTTTTGCCCAGTATTTTCCAGAAATACGCTTTGTTCATTTCGCCCACTTTGAGCAAACCGCCTTTGTGCGCGTGATGGGTCAGCCATAAATTATACCAGACCAGCAGCGCGGCAGCCGCTAAAAATACCGCCTGAAAAACCCGTTTTTGCCTGGAAATCCACTCAATAAAAGCCGCCATTGCCAACGCCCAAACAGGGTAGCTCTGTACCATGGCCCGTTGCCCCAGGCTGCCGCCGTACCACCAGATATCCCACGCAAAAGTGATGTACATATACAGGCAACAAAAGACCAACGCCACGGGCCAAAGCCGAGGCTGTTGCCGGGCAAAGGGCACAAATCCGATCAGGGCGAAAATCATGACAGGGCTGTATACCAGCCAGCCGGCCCGGTAACTGAACAGACCGTTGAGCACGTGCGGCCGCAGCCAGCTGAAGCCCTGATCCTGGTAACTGTATACGATCCATTCGCCGCTGACGTATTTCCAGTAGGCCAGTTGGATAAACCCAATGGCAGCAGTCAGGGCGCCTGCCAGGGCCAGTTTGGGCCAATGTCGAAGCCAAAAATTTATTCGTTCGGAAAAATCCGCCCGCGAACGGATGCCCCAGGCCAACGGAATGATCGCCGAGATAATATCGGTGGGCCGGGTCAGGGCCGCCCAACCGACGAGTATGCCGATAACCCCAGCCAGCAGGAAAGACGGCTTTTCGTAAAAACGAATAGTCGCGTATACCAGGATGGCATACAGGGCGAACAACCAGTTATGGGTAAGCGCGCCGTGGAAAGCGGAGTATTCCAGATAATTGGTGCCCAGGGCAATGAGCAGCAGCGTGACGGCCGTCGCCCGGTCGCTGAAAAACCGCAGCAGCGTTTTGCGCAGAAACCACAGGCCCAGCATGGCTATCAGCAGGCTGCCCATGCTGAGGGCAAACTGGTAGGGCAACGAAAAAC
>JAKLJF010000474.1:0-4363 GCA_023151335.1 Thermoanaerobaculia bacterium
CGCTATCCAACTCATCCTCTCCCGCCAATTCGGACTCCTCAAAAACGAAAACCCCAACCAAGGCGCCTACATCATCGAATACCACACCGAGATCGTCGAAGAAGCCGTCCTCGCCGAATTCGACCGCATCACCGAACGCGGCGGCGTTTTAGGCGCCATGGAAACCATGTATCAGCGCGGAAAAATCCAGGAGGAAAGCCTGTATTACGAAACGCTGAAACATACCGGCGAACTACCCCTCGTGGGCGTCAACACCTTCCTGAGCAAAGAGGGCTCGCCGACCATTTTGCCCAAAGAGGTGATCCGCGCTACCGAGACGGAAAAAGAAGACCAGATCCAAACGCTGCGCAACCTGCACGAGGCGAACAAGGAAAAAGCGTCTGCCGCGCTTCGCCGCCTGCAACAGGCCGCCGTGCAAAACCGGAATATTTTTGCCGAATTAATGGAGGCTGTGAAAACGTGTTCCCTGGGGCAGGTTACGAATGCGCTGTTTGAGGTGGGAGGGCAGTATCGGAGGAATATGTGATTTTAACCTAAATTTCAGAAGTCGTAGATATTTCCTCCACCTATGCTCTCCATCTCCTTCTCCTCTTTCCCCATCCTCCATACCCCGCGCCTGCTGTTGCGTGAAATGACTGCCGATGATGCGCAGGCGCTGTTTGAAATGCGCTCCGACGAGCGGGTGATGCGCTATTTGGGCCGGCCTTTACAAAAAGACGTGCATGAAGCGGTGGAATTCATTGAGAAAATCCGGGCGTCATTCGCTGAAAATGAGTCCGTTGCATGGGGCATTTCTTTTCACGGAGATTCGAAATTGCTCGGCAACATCTCCTTTTGGAAAATGGACAAAGCCAACCACCGCACCGAAATCGGCTATATGCTGCATCCCGACTACTGGCGGCAAGGCATTATGGACGAAGCCATGACTGCCGCCCTCGACTATTGCTTCCGTGTATTGAATTTTCACAGCGTCGAAGCCAATACCGACCCCCAGAACGAAGCTTCCGGCCGGTTGCTGGAGAAACACGGCTTTGTGCAGGAGGCTTATTTCCGGGAGAATTTGTATTTCGAAGGCCGTTTTTTGGATTCGCGGATTTATTCGAAAATTAATCCTTTTACCTTTGCAGCAACTACGCATAACCCGCCAAAACCTGCCAACTGACATAACCATGGTTTTACAAGACACCCGCCCCATCGTCGACCTGGGTAAATGGGCCAACATCGCCGAAGAACAGGCTGCCGCCTACCAATCAGCCCACCCTTATCCCCACGGGCAATTCGACAATTTCCTCGACGAACAGGCCGCCCGCCAGGCCATGGAGGCTTTCCCCAAGGTGAAAGACGAGGGCTGGATCCACTATGTGCACGTGAACGAAAAAAAGCACGGTCTCAACAAAATGGACCTCATCCCGCCTTACCTGCAGGAAGTGATCCGGCAACTAAATACAGACGAGTTCGTGCGAATCCTGAGCCGGCTTACGGGCATCGAAGGGCTCAAAGCCGACCCTTCGCTCGAAGGCGGCGGCCTACACCAGTCGCAACGCGGCGGTTTTCTGAACATTCACGCCGACTTCACCGTCCATCCGCACAAACGCCACTGGCGCCGCCGGGTGAACCTGCTGGTCTACCTCAACGAAGACTGGAAACCCGAATACCGCGGCGAACTCGAACTCTGGACCCGCGACATGAGCGCCTGCGCCAAACAGATCTTGCCGGTGTTCAACCGCTGCGTTATTTTTAATACCGATGAAGATTCCTACCACGGCCTGCCCGATCCCATTCAGTGTCCGGAAGACATGACGCGCAAGTCCATCGCGTTGTACTATTTCACAGAAGAAAAAGAAGCGCCCCGAAAACGCGCCACCAACTACCGCGCCCGCCCCGGCGACGGCATCAAAAGCCTGTTCATCTGGGCCGATAAAGAGGCCGTGCGAGTGTACAACGCCCTCAAAGGCTGGCTGGGCATCAACGACGATTTTGTGAGTAAAATATTGAACCTGTTCAACCGGAAGCATAAATAAGGCTTGTGGCTGAGCCGTGGGGTAATCGCTCAATCGCTCAATCGCTCAATGACATGTCCGAACAAAACCGCTATAATCTTCTCTTCGCCTTCCTCGGCGCCTTGTTTTACATCCCCTTTCTCGGCGGCGTGCACCTGTTCGATTGGGACGAGATCAATTTCGCGGAGATCAGCCGCGAAATGCTGATCAAAGAGGATTATTTACGCGTCTATGTGAATTTCCAGCCTTTCTGGGAAAAACCGCCGTTTTTTTTCTGGTTGCAGGCGCTGGCCATGAGCGTTTTCGGCGTGGGCGAATTTGCCGCGCGTTTTCCCAACGCGATCTGCGGCATAGCGACGCTGGTGATCATTTTCAACATCGGCAAAAAACTGTACGATACCCGCTTCGGCGTCACCTGGGCCACGGTGTATCTCGGCACGGTATTGCCCTTTCTGTATTTCAAATCGGGCATCATCGATCCCTTTTTCAACCTGTTCATTTTCCTGGGGTTGTACTTTTTTATCCTGTTTTATTGGAAAAAAGAAGGATTTAACGGCATTTCCCTGGCCCGGAACAAATGGACCTACCTGTTTCTCGGCGGCTTTTTCATCGGTATGGGTATCCTGACCAAAGGACAAACCGCTTACCTGATCGCCGTGCTCACCATGGGCGTGTATTGGGTGTACCAGCGCTTCCGCCTGTATATCAACATACCGCAATTCCTGTTCTTTACGGTTTGTACCACCCTCGTCACACTGACCTGGTACGGCCTGGAGACCTGGAAAAACGGCCCATGGTTTATTAACGAATTCAACAAATACCAGTACCGGCTGTTTTCCACGCCCGATGCCGGGCACGGGGGCTTCCCGGGGTACCACTTTGTGGTGTTGCTAGTAGGGTGTTTTCCGGCTTCCATTTTCGCCCTGCGGTCGTTTTTTTCCTTGCCTGCCGAAGGGCGCGACCATCAGCAGGATTTCCGGCGCTGGATGAAAATGCTCTTCTGGGTGGTGCTTATCCTGTTCACTATTGTAAAGTCCAAGATCGTGCACTATTCCTCCATGTGTTATTTCCCGCTGACTTTCCTGGCGGCAGTGGTGCTGGATAAGTTATTGCGCGGAGAGATCCGCTTCGCGGGCTGGATGAAAGCCTTACTGCTAACAGTGGGCGGGATTTTTGTGCTGGCCACCATTGTGTTGCCCGTTCTGGCCATGCAACCGGAAAAACTGAAACCCCTTTTTAAAGACCCATTCGCCCAGGCCAATCTCGACGCCGATGTACACTGGACCGGCATGGAAATTCTGCCCGGCGTACTGCTGCTTGCCCTGCTGATCCTGGCGCTGATCTGGTTCAAGCGGGGCCGTACCCAACAGGCCATTCGCTGGCTTTTCGGCGGCACGGCGGTATTTGTTATGCTGACGCTGATCTTTTTCATCAAACGTATCGAAGGCTACTCCCAACGCGCGGCCATCGAGTTTTTTGAAAGCAAAGCGGGGGAAGACGCGTATTTCACCACCCACGCCTACAAATCCTACGCGCAGTATTTCTACACCCGCAAACAACCCGCAGCCAATCCGGACTCCTACCGCCAGGACTGGCTCCTGAACGGCCCCATCGACAAGGACGTGTACATCGTGGTGAAAAACCACCGGGCGCATGAATTATTGGGCCGGGCGGATATGGAGGTCGTGGGGGAGAAGCACGGGTTTGTGTTTTTGAGGAGGGGGAAATAGCAAAACATTCCTACCCTTTGAATACCTTTTCCCGATGCCACTTGAAATTGGCAAGCAAGGTGAAGAACGCGGGGTCGAAAAACCCGTAATCCACTTTTTCATCCAGCAAAGAAAAACTCCTGATGAAGGATTCCAACACCTCGCCAGGTCGTGTTTGAATATGCCAGAAGCCGTCAGATTGAAGATAGTAATAAGGTTGGATGAAGTTTGACTTGTGCCGTGTATTGACGAGTAAAGCAAAATTTTCCTTAAAGTCAGCTACAAATTCTGGTGTAATAAAAAACTTGTTTTCTGAAACCCTGCCCTTTTCAACTTGCTCAATTTGCGTAAGCAAGAAAATAGGCTTGTGAGGGGCTTTGCCGTAGGGGGTAACGCCAAGCCGTAGTTTTTTTAATTTTTGGGCGTACCGCCCTAATATTTTAGGATCGATAACAGGCATATTTATCCAGGCAAATTTATTATTTATACCTCTTTTTTAACAAACTCCATACCAGATTCAGGCTATTTCCAGCGCCCCATCCGCCGATACCGGCCATCTGAAAGCGATTTTGTGGCATTAATTCAGTCAGTTATTCGACTAAATTAATATAAATTAAGTCAATTAACTGACGGAATTTATATTTTTGTCTGTTC
>JAKLJF010000474.1:4373-4630 GCA_023151335.1 Thermoanaerobaculia bacterium
TGTTCAAAATTTTGCGACATGCTCAAAAGGACGCTGCAGCCACTCATCGAACAGGTACTTCCCCTTCAAAAGATCACGCTGTTGTTGGGCGCCCGACGCACCGGCAAAACGGAACTGCTGCGCGCCATTTACCAAACCAGAAAAGAAAACGCGCTTTGGCTGAACGGCGAAGACATGGATACCGCCGCGCTGCTGGAATACCGCTCCGAAGCCAACTATCGCCGGCTGCTGGCGGGGAAATCGCTGCTCATCATCGA
>JAKLJF010000475.1 GCA_023151335.1 Thermoanaerobaculia bacterium
GATTCTGCCTGTCGTTTTGTTATTACTTCTCTTTAAGGGCCCGGTTGGTTCGCAAAACGCCCTGAAAGACACCGTGGCATTGCCTTATCGTGAAATCCCCGTCTACCCCGATTCCTTCACCGCTGAAAACGTGGTGGCCCGGATGATCGACGGCCTGGGCTTTCGCTTTTACTGGGCCACCGAGGGGCTGCGTCCGGAAGACCTGGCTTTCCGGCCCGGCGTCGAGGCCCGGACGAGCGAAGAAACCATTGACCACATTCTCGGGCTTTCCCAAATTATTTTAAATGCTGTTCAACAACGCCCTAACGTGCGCAGCGGCGAGGAAACCTCCCCTTTAAGTTTCGGGGTGAAAAGAAAACAAACGCTCGAAAATTTAAAAACCGCCAGCGATATCCTGAAGGGGGCTCAGGCATCGCTGGCGGAATATCCAATCGTATTTGAAAATGGCGACAAACGTTCCGAGTTCCCGTTCTGGAACATGATCAACGGCCCTATTGCCGATGCCTTGTGGCACGTAGGACAGGTGGTATCGTTCCGTCGTTCTTCGGGTAATCCGTTCAGCAACAAGGTGAGCGTGTTTACGGGTAAATTGCGCGAATAGGATAGTATTGCCGATACAAAAATATATTTACCCGTTATTGAACCAAAGGCGCTTCGCGAGTGACGGGCAGCACGACGGTGAATTCCGTTCCTTTGCCCGGCTCACTTTGCACGGTGATGCTGCCGTCCATCAGTTCCACCAGTTCTTTGGTGAGCGTGAGGCCGATACCCGTGCCATCGCCCTTACGGGTGGTGGAATTGTCGGCCTGATAAAAACGGTCGAAAATATGGGGCAGTTTTTCGGGCGGGATGCCGGCGCCGGTATCCCGCACTTTGAGTTGAAGCGCGGGCTGACCGTTGGCAACGACCTGACGGGTGTGAAAGATGACCTTATCTCCGCTGCCGGAGGGGGTGAATTTGATGGCGTTCGGCAGGAGGTTGTAAACGACGTACTGGATTTTCTCCTCGTCGTAGTCCATCACCAGTTCCGGCGTTTCCGAATAAAAAGTCAGCCGGATCTTTTTCTCTTCGGCCATCGAATAAAACGATTCAGTAAGGTATTGCAGGTATTGCACGACGTCGGCCTGGGTCCGGTTCAATTTCAAGGCGCCGCTCTCGAGTTTCGAGAGGTTGAGCGGCAGCGGGTATTTAAGAAAATAAAACAAGTGCGTATGCTGGATAAAATGCCGGCGTCAGAAAGATGGCGACAAACGCCTGTTCCCGGGATCGTCAAAAAAATCGAACAATTGTTTCCGTGACAACAAGGGATTTCCTTCCGGGTCTTCCCATGCGCCTTCACCGGTATCATGTAGGCCAAGCATATCCAGGGCCAGGTAGTACCCCAGTTGATAATACGCTTCCCATTGAATCGGATCATAAAATTGATCGCTGGTAGAATCATGCGGGAACCGGTGCTGGTATAGTTTATACCGGTAGACGGCAGATTTTAGTGCATCGCTGGTCGTCAGGTCCGGCATACCCACTGGGGCCGTGATCGAGGATTTAACATAGACGAATGTTCCAATTTTTCGCGGTTGCTCGAAATTGACGATTTCACTGTGTTCAATTTGCGTTAGCGGGTCGGTTATTTTTTGACTTTCCCACCATTGCAGGACGTCGGCGATGGCAAACCTTTGCCTGGAGTAGCCATAAGTACGTCCGGGTCGGATGATATCCTCAGGGTCATGGCCATCCCGAAACCGGATTTCCAGCCCCAATTCATTGCGACAGCGCCGGATCAGGTTGTATAAGTCTTCGAAGGTATAGTTGCTATCTTCGCCGGCATCCATACAAATAACAAGCCGGCAATGTCTGCGGAGCAGTTCAAAGGCAGCCGTGTTTTCTATATGGCCACCATCCGAAATATTGATCATGGCCTTGTCGGTGCCTTTGTCAGACAAAAGATCGCGTAAAAAATAAACCGGCCACCACACTCTGCGGAGATTACGAAGCGGATTGGGCATCCAGGCTCCCAAACGCGCATTAAACAAGGTGATGAGTAAACCAAGCCCTTTGCTGGAGTATACGCCCATGCTGGAATTGACGGCCGCGGCAGAGATGCTCGTGGCGGCAGGAAGCGTTAACCGGCGATATTCCCGGTGTCCGCCGGTAGAAATGTAACCTGTCAGTTTGGCGCCGCAATACAAGGGGCTGAGCAGAAAATAATCTTGCGTCCGCGTTCCCTGGAACCGGTCGTCACCACTACCGGCCTCCAGATTCAGGCAGGTATTGATCAAAGGATATGGCGCCAGAAAATGCCCGGACTCTTGCGAGCCCGGATCCACCAAATCGCACAACCTGGCGTTCCGGTATGGCCCGGAAAAGGCCAAAAAGGCATCGGCCAGTTGTTTTCTGTAAAATCGTGAGAAGCTGAACGCATCTGGATTTGTAAAAAAACCCAAAATGAACAATCCCGTCATAAGAGCCGCTTTGAGCCAAAAATCGGGCTCCAACGGGGCCACATGCAGGCGTATATGCAATAATAGGGCCCCCAGCGCTGCGAGGCCGCCCAATGCCAAAAAAGACAACTCAATGCGGACTAATTTTTTGGAAGCATCGAGGTTATATTTATCCCCAACATTGTATAAAAAATGAAACGCCAACAACCCTCCGAACCCATAGAGAAAAGCAATAGCGCCTTTATTCAGCAAGGGACTCAACGCGTTCCAATCTATGATAAATATATCGGTAAACAAATTCCAGCACAGATACCCGATCGCCACAAAAATGGCTGGATTGACCAGGCTAAAAAGCAAGCCGGTAAGGAAGCTCCAAATCAGCACCATCGTGCCTGTGAAGCCGTCGGGCGACATATACTTACTCGCCACTTTCCGAAAGCGTTCGATATGCTCCGGAACAAAAAGCGACTTGAAGGACTTACTTTGTTTAAGCGTCCCTTGCACGTATGCGCCGGTATACCCTCCGCCGGAAACGGTGGACAGGTAATCGGCTTTTTCCAAAATCCGGCATTCATTCAGGGCTTTTAAAAAGCCGACGTTTATGGTGGCCGAACGAATACCGCCGCCCGACAAGGCAAGTCCGAATTTCGTTTGTTCCAGATCTGCCGGCGTTTCTGCCGGTGAGGGCTTTTCAAAAGAACGTCTTTTGAGCAGGTATTCCTTTTCCCTGGCGCTTACCTCGCGCACACTGAATGTGACCCACCTGGTTTTTCTTTGTTTCATATTACGCACCGTTTTGTTTAAATTAGTTGCTCCGAGATGTCACCAGCCTCATTCTTCGGCTGATGACACCTCTTTGCCAGCCTCACGCCACCCGTTTCCCCGTTTTCGGCTCCTTCGGTTCAATCTTCGCCGTATTGTATACTACCAAGCCTCAATTTCGGCCTATACCCCGATGCTTTGGTTATCAGCGAAAAGCCGGTTTACTGGGACGACAACGAGATGCTGCTTATTAATCCCTTGGTTATTGTGGAGGTATTGTCGCGCAGCACCCGCGGCTACGACCGCGGCGAAAAATTTTCCGAATATAAAACACTTCCGACTTTTCGCGAGTATGTGCTGATTGAGCAAACCAAGTGCTTCGTAAACGTAGTTCGCCAGATCTAGCATATTGAAAACTTGGCGGCGCCAGGCATACATCATGTTTTCCGCTTACTGTAATCATCTTGTACCGAGGTGGAGGCAGGTACAATGGTACGGGTATTTAAAGTTTAAATGTAAAATGTAACATGTAAAAGTCAAAAGGGGGGGCGATTGCGCCTTACTGGAACAGGGCTTTCATATCCAAGGCATCGTTCACCAGCCGTTGGGAATATGCATTTGGGGCCAGGCCAAACGTGGTGATAAGGGTTAGAAACAGCGTCTTATCTGTGTCTGTTTCGTTGCGAAAAGCCGTGATTTTATGTTCCAAATTTTCTGCATAAGACTTTGTGATGATAAAGACTTTGTTTGAAAATTTGATTTCGCAAATATTGATGACCCGGTCGCCGCGATCAATGATCAAATCAATCTGAGCGCCTTTATCTGCATCTTTTTTGCTGCGCCATGCAGAAATTTCGGCATAAACGCCGCTGATACCCAGGTGTTTTTTAATGGAATCGACGTGATAACGGCAGATATTTTCAAAAGCGTAACCACTCCACGCGCGCCATTTCGGGCTTTTCGATTGCGTCAGCCATGCCCCTTGCCCTTCGGCTTTTGAGTCTTTTACAAAGGTCAGGTAGAACAAAGAAAACGGGTCGATGAGCTGGTACAGGGCTTCCCGTTTGATTTTACCGAAAGGAAAATAGCGTTTGATAAAGCCGGAATGTTCCAGTTCGTCCAAAACCTTCGTCGTCGAACCGCCGTCGGGCAAACGGCTTGCTGCCAACAATTCGCTGCGGGTTAAGCCTTTCGATTTTTGCGCCAATGCCTCCACCACTGCAAGGTGTTTGTCGTAGCGATTGAATAGGGAACGGTATAAATTGTCGTATTCCACGTTTAAAAGGCCGCCCGGCGTGAAAAACATCCGGTCAATATTTTGCGCCACACTTCTGTTTACCACAATATTTTCAAGATAATAAGGAATGCCGCCCATAGTCATGTACAGTTCCAATAATTGGTAACGGTCATAAACGGCTCCTCTGAA
>JAKLJF010000476.1 GCA_023151335.1 Thermoanaerobaculia bacterium
CGGTAATGTTGCCGTTAGCAGGCGGCAAAATGGCTGAACGCCCACCGGTAGTTAAGGTAGCACAGGCCGCGGCGGCAGGCGAGTCGTCGTCCCAGATAGCAAATACCGGCGCAGCGCCGCATCCGCCATAACCCCAGAACGGCCATACTTCAATGTTGCCGCCAGGGTTGAACAATTGTACGCCAAGGTCAAAATCCCACGGCGCCTGGAACGGGCCGGGAGTAGCGTTACTCGAAACGCGCATACGGAAGTCAACATCGGTGATGATCGCGTTGCTCGGCAGGCTCACCGGGATGTTGAACGTTTTGGTTTGTGCCTCTTGTGTGGTGATCGGAAGACCCACGGCAGAGAAGGTATCAATGCCCGATCCCGTTGGGAACAAGCCCGGATATGGATCCTGATTGCACAGCAAGGTATCAGCGGGACGGCACACCAGTTGTGGCGGCAGTTTATCTTCCACCTTGATGTTGCCCCAGCACTTGTTGTCGTTGTTTTCCGGATCAACTACGCGCACCTGGTAGGTTTTGCCCACATCGGCGGGGCCGAGCACGGCAGGCACCCATGGGCCGTTGCCAAAGGGCGCTGTTTTGTCGAGTTGAACAATATAATCGTCGTAACAGCCGTACGGGCCGCCTTCCAGTACCTGGTCGGCGCCGACCACTGCTTCGCAGTTCTGGTCAACGGATACCTGCACCAGGTCGTTGCACACCAGCGAGCTGATGGGGTTGGGATATTCCAAAACCGTCACGCTGAAGGAGCAGGTGGCCGTGTTGCCGGCAAGATCGGTGCATTGATAAATTTGCGTAGTGGTGCCGCGCGGGAATTCAGAACCCGAATCCAGGCCGGCCAGCTTTTTGGTACCGGTGTCGGCGCCTACTGCCTGGTAGGTCACGCCGCCGTTGTAAGCGCGGGAAATGAACGCCGCGCCGAAGGGATATGGTACGCCGGCGCCCGGATTGGACGAAACGCGCAGGTTCGCGTCTTCGAACTGGCGGGTACCGTTGGTATAGTTCATCGGGAAACCCGTCGTACTTGTGATGTATATACCCCTGCCCTGGCCCGGCGGTATCGTAATGCCGAAACCCGGCACAACGGTACCCGGGTTTACGCCTACAGAAGTGACTGTTTGTTGTCCAGCCAGCGTCCAGGCAGCGGGATTGTTCTGATTGCCCTGCCAGGTGTTGGCCGTGGTGGTTACATACACCTGTACCGGCCAGGTGCCCGGATCGAGCGAGGGTGTGAACTGGGTGAGTTGGAGCACGTTACCCGACAGGTTCACCACGTCGAACATGATACCGGCCTGACCGTTGTTGAAGTCGATCGGGTGATTGACCGTGCCGGAGAAGGAGAACGGACAGTTGTCGGTGCAACCGATGTCGTATGTGAATACTGAACTGCAAGCGCCCGGACCCAGATTTATGGTAACACTGGATGGGCAGGTAATAACCGGAGGCACTTTGTCCACCACTGATAGAGCCTGATTGACAAAATCGCAGGCAGACAATTGATACCGGATCGTGTGCGGGCCGATGAGCAGGGAAGGGATGGTGAATGTCCCACCCGGCGCCACGGTTGTCAGAAAAGTATTGTCTACGAATACGGAAATCGGGCTGCTGCAAGCCAATGTAGGAGCGGTTACGCTAGCATTGGTTGCACCGCAGGTATTCGGATCCACGGCGTTGATAGTCAACGTTGGCAAGGTTACGCCAGAGAAAGTGCAGGTCGGGTCGCCGAACGTGAGCGACCAGCTGATCATAGTCCCGGAGTTTGCGCTCAGATCATCGAAAATCCGGAGTTTCCATATGCCGTTTTGCCCCCCGGTAAATGCGCCAATCGTCGTAACATTGCCAGCGTATGCTGTAAGCGGGCCGGTGCCATCCGGGTCGCAAGAAACAACTAAAGTTCCCTCAGGGCGGAAAGTTCCGGTGAAGGGGGCAACGCCCGCGGTTATGGCCACACTGGCATTGTCGCAAAATTGGGTATTGGTGAAGTTATCCCCGGTTCCGCCCAAATCTCCGGCCAATTCAATACGTTGGGGGGTGGTTTGTGTAAGCGTGCCGGGCGCTTCCAGAAAAATATCCAGGTCAGCGTCAGACGTATGCGTCAGATTGATCTGCACGCTTAACAGTTTTACATTGGCGCCAAGGCCGGTAACATTACATTCGAAAACCGTACCACCGACGTTTTGCGGCGCCACCGTACATCCACCCGTACCGGTGGATGGAATAAGCGCATTACCAGCCGTGTTGGTTGCGATGCCGTTGAACGTCTGGGCATTCACCCAAACACCGGAGCACAACGAAACGAACAGCAGGAAACACGTAAAAAGTGTATTTCTCCTTTTCATGAGAATGATGTTTAAATTTTACAGGTTGATGAAATTCGGATTAACCCTGAATCATTAATTGGTCAGGACTTGTAATGCGCCATTGTACCACTGCGCGCGGGTGTTGAGCACCGTTGGACTGTAGTCAAGCCCTAACCAGGTGGTATCAACATAACCCAGGGCCAGCTTGATCGCTTCTTCAACGCTTTTTCCCTCTTCAATGAAGAAATGGATCATTTTGTAATAGTCAATCCGCGCTTCCGTGTTAAGGTAGGCAGGAGAGCCTGGAGTCTGAGCATTAAGATCTGCCTCCAACTGAACCAGCGAAATTTCCAGGTCATTCATCGCCTCGGTTCCCGATTTCCAGTTATAGGCCACATTCGTCGCAACCTGTGCATCGGCGCTCGCGACAGAAAACAGCCAGGCACTGAACACCAGGACCGCCGAAAACAACCGAAGTCTGTGTTTTGCCATTGTCAATTTCATATTGTTAAAAATTTGTGATAAAATGAATGGTGGAAACAATTTGTAAAACTGTGAAATTCAATCCTTTGTAAATCAGTAGGTATAAATAAAAAAAGCAGTGCAACCCAGCGATAAGAGGCCGGTCTGCACTGCTTTTTTTGAATAAGATGCGATGGGAAAAGGGAAGTACCTTTTCATGAGAATAAAACCTTTTCAATAGTTTAACCCGGATTAAAAAGATATTAAAGTATTTATTTGAAGCTAAGATAAATTAAAATACAAGTAATGCGCAATTTTTTGTAAAGTATTTTTCAAATTGAATAAAGGGGCTATAGAAACGCGGGTTAATGGAACAGCACCACCCCTTTCCCCTGATTTGGAATAGAGGCCTTGAGCTGTTCAATGGCTTTTGCCATCGTTTGGAATTCATCTTCAATTTGGGGTATATCATTTCGATATTCCGTCATTAATACTTCAAGGGGTACATTCCGTTCCCATTCTCCCCTGTTTTTCATTTGATCAACGTCGCTGGCGTCGCCAACGTAGTACAGGGGGGTACCTTCCTTCAAACTGGTAATTATCCGGTTCAGGTCATACAACCGCATTTTGGATTTTTCATAATGTCCGTCAAATTGCGCCGCCAATTGGTCGCAGTTAACGGCATTTTGTTTTACCTCGGCGGGAATGGCATCATATTGTTTTTGCAATTCTATTCTTTTCTCGTCCAGTTCTTCATGCGATTTTTTCAGCTCCTGTAATTGGACGATCATCTCTTCCAAACGCTTCCCCGTCAGGCCGGTCCCTGTTGGATCAATCGCAGCGCCTGATTCCGTGCCTGATTTGCCATTGGGCAGTCGGCATTGGCAAGCGCCCCAAAAAAGCATTGCCCAAAATGTAAGGATAATTAAAAAACTGGAATAAGTGCCGTTCATATATTAAAATATCAAATATTTGTCAAAATTCACGCCAGTTTACGTGATCGGAGCAAAGGTAGGATTTTTTACGGATTGCGGATTGCGGATTGACCCAGCTCTTGGCACGGTATGTAACTTAGAGAAAGGTGTTACCAAGAGCTGGGTTAATCCGCAATCCGTAATCCGCAATCCGCAATCCGTCCCGACACTGCGTATACGGGATTTCGCTACGCTCAACAATAAAAAAAGCCCCCCTCCACCTATGGAGAGAGGCCATCCCAAAAACCGATTTTAAAGTATGTTAAAATCGGGCTTCAGTATCTGGCCGCGGGCGGCTCTTTTCCCGCGGGGTATTTTCTCTTCTCAGGCTTTTCCATGCGGGCCTTCTTTTTCAGAAGGAGAGGAAAGTTCGGCCTTTTTTATGCGGCCAAACTTTCCTCCCGCATTTTATCGCCTTTGATTCAGGCCATCAAACGGATGGCCTTACTTCGACTGGATCATCTTACGCGTGGCGCTGTCTTTGGCCGTTTCCAACTTGTAGTACAGTACGCCCGTCGTGTTCAGCACCGAGCGGTCGATCGTCACGGCGTTGTAGCCTTTCGCAAAGTCGCCGCCCTGCGTGTAGATCATCCGGCCCGACTCGTCGAACACCGTCAGCGTGGCCGACGTGGCCTCCGGCAGGTAGAAGCCGATCTGCGTGCGGTTCACAAACGGGTTCGGCGTGTTCTGGTACAACTCGAAGCCCAGACCCGCGATCGTGGAACCGTTGGGGCTGTTGAAGCGGAACGCTACCTGCAGACGGTCGCTGTCGGCATTGTAAGCCTCGGCGCGCGTGATGCGGCTCGATACGCCCAGCATCTGGCTCAACTGGCCAGCCGCTTTGGCGCGGAACGTGATCGCAAATTCTGCCTGGGCGTC
>JAKLJF010000477.1 GCA_023151335.1 Thermoanaerobaculia bacterium
TTTCCATCGTATGACCCGGCGTGTGCAGGACGCGGAAGCGCACTTTGCCCACTTTGAATTCTTCGCCGTCCCTGGCAATGTATGCTTTAAAAGTCGGGTTGGCGTTCGGGCCGTACACAATGGGAGCACCGGTTTTATTGCCCAGGTCTACGTGGCCGCTGACGAAGTCGGCGTGGAAGTGCGTCTCGAACACGTACTTGATCTTCGCGTTGTCCTTTTCCGCTTTTTCCAGGTAAGGCGTCACTTCGCGCAGCGGGTCGATCACCACGGCTTCACCTTCACTTTCGATGTAATAGGCGCCCTGAGCCAGGCAACCGGTATAGATTTGCTCAATTTTCATAATTCAGAATGAGTTTGTTTATTTTTATGTGAATGATGGTGCAAAGATGCGGGTGATTACCAGGCAATATCCGTGACTTGAGTCACGGCCGTAAAAAACGTGTTCCTTGTTTGAACGCCCGGCTGTGTTAACTTTGCCCCGCTTTACTCCGTACGATGACAACACAGGTATTTTTCATTCGTTTGGCCGCGTTGACGGCCGCCACCGCGGCTCTGCTGGCTGCTTTGTACCTGTGGGCGCCGCCTGCAAAAGCGCATGGATGGTTTATGACTCTCACGGTGTTATTGTTCGTGCTGGTTTGTACCGGACTTTTTTTTGCCGGCAAAAGCGCCGCGGGGAGTTCCAGCAAATTTGCTTTTAACAACCTGGTGTCAGCCTCTGTATTTGGAAAGATGTTGCTGGCCGTGGCTTTTTTGTTTGTTTACCAGCAGGTAGCCCAGCCGGCCAACGAGTGGTATGTAGGCATCTTTTTACTGACGTATATAGTCTATACCAGCTTTGAGGTCTGGTTTATGACGAAACTGGCCCGAAATGGGTAAAAGAAACTAAAAAAACAAAAACACTCCCCTGTGTACGCATGAAACGTCCGAAAAAAGGCGAGTACGCCCCCTTTCACGAAAGTTACCTGAAAGAACTGCCGCCCCGCGGCACAGCGCAAACCCTCCTGAAAAACACCTTCCGGGAAACGCAGCAATTGCTCGGCAATTTACCGGAAGAAAAAGGCAACTACGCTTATGCACCCGGCCGCTGGACGGTGAAACAGGTCATGATGCACCTTATCGACTTCGAGCGGGTGTTCGCATTCCGTATCCTGTCGTTTATACGCGCCGACCGCGTGGCGTTGCCGGGCTTCAACCAGGATTTCTGGATGGAAGAAGTGCATGTGACCGACCGGACGATCAAAGATTTACTGAAAGAATGGAAAGCCGTGCGCGATAATACCTTGTTTTTACTCAAACAATGCACCGAGCAACAATCCGCCTTCGCCGGCACAGCCAGCGGTTGGAAAGTGACGCCGCGGGCGCTGTTTTACATTATTGCCGGCCATCACATTCACCATCTGCAAGTATTGCGGGAACAGTACCTGACCGACGACGAAATCAAACCATGATCAAAAAGTGGATACTCAAAGCCATCGTTCAAAAAACCATTTCTTTCCTGCCACAAGCCTACCGAATCAATTACTTTTTCCAAAAGTATGTCACTAAAGGCGTGCAATTGAGCGACGCTTACTTCGAAGACCGCCTCGGACACGCCAAAACCCATCTGGAAGCATGGGAAAAATATTCCGATGGCAAGCCGCTGCGCGCCACGCTCGAACTGGGGGCCGGTTGGTATCCGGTGGTGCCCCTTGCGTTTTATTTATACGGCGCCGAAACCATCCGCACGGCGGACATTGCCCGACTCACCAACGCCCGCCATATACAAACGACTATCCGGAAATTCCTGATGTACGCAAAAGACGGCCGCTTGTCAGGGTTTATTAAGACGCAGCCCGAACGGCTGGAGCAATTGCATGCGATTATTGAAAAACCGATTGATTTCGAACCGCTTACCCGCGCGCTGAATATAGAATACCTGATTGGCGACGCCCGGCATTTGCCCTTGCCCGACGGCTCCATCGACCTGGTACATTCCAACAACACCTTCGAACATATTTACCCCGACATCCTTGCCGGTCTGCTGCGGGAATTCAAACGGGTCGTCCGGCCCGGTGGCGTGCAGTCGCATTTTATCGACCTGTCCGACCACTTTGCGCATTTCGATCCCTCCATCACCATTTACAACTTTTTGCGTTTTTCCCCGGCGGCCTGGCGTTGGATCGACAATAGTATCCAGCCGCTGAACCGCCTGCGTATCACCGATTACCGTCGTTTATTTCGCGAAGCAGGTATCCCGGTAGACGCCGAGATGTTGCGACCGGGAAACGTTGAAGCTTTGCGGACGGTACCAGTGGATCCAATTTTCAGGAGCAATTCTGAAACGGAGAATGCAGTAAGTCATGGGCATTTTATCTCGCGGGAATGATCCCGCGATGGAAACAGATTTTCATGTTTACCAATGCTGCCCCGGATTCTACTTTGAGGCTGCCAGTGCACTTCTCCATTGTTGAACGAATTCTACGGTGACACCGGCAAATTCAGCCACCTCGGCATCGATCTGTAAAATAGAATATGCGGAGAGTTACCTGATTAAAGTCACCGCCCCCTTTTCCGTTGCCGTAAAAAATGTCCCATCTGCCCGGTAACCTTCTATTTGCGCCACCCACACATACACGCCGGGTAGCATGGCTTTGCCGCGGTAATAACCGTCCCAGCGCGCATCGAGGGCCGTAGATTCGAAAAGCAGGCTGCCCCAGCGGTCGTAAACGGATAGTTTCAAGCCCAGCATATCGGAGCCAAAAATGGAGAAGTAGTCGTTTACGCCATCGTCGTTCGGGCTGAACACGTTGGGAATGTAGTACCGTGTGGGACAGAGATCGCGCACAAAAATGGAATCGGCGTTGGAGCAGCCGTTTTGATCCGTCACCCGCACCCAGTACAGGCCTTCGCGCGTTGCATCGAGGCTGGGTGTATGCGCGTTGTTTTGCCAGCGGTATTGTTCATAAACACCGGGATCCAGCGTCAGCAGGGGATAATGGTCGTCGCCGCAGATGATCGTATCATTCCCCAGAAACGGTTCGGGTAGCCCATGCACGACGACTTCTGCCGAGGCCGGATAAGTAGCGCAGCCCGAAATAATACCAATCACCTGATATTGGCCGGCTTGTTCCGGCCCCACGTTCGGGAGAAGTGGAAACTGATCGAAAGAAAAATAATTGTTCGGCCCCCGCCATTCGTAACGCGCGCCGGGCAGGTCGACGGCGCCCAGCGAAATAGTTTCTCCGATGCATCCTTCCTGGTCGTCGGTGACGGCTACCAACTGGCGAAGCGTGACGAGCAGGTCGCGGGTGATGGTGTCCTGAATATTGAGGCAATTATCGGTGAGGTACAGCGTAACCGGGTAGGCGCCCAGGGCAGCGTAGGTATGCGTAAACACGGGTTCGGTGCTGGTGGCGCCGTCGCCCAGGTCCCAGACCAGCGTGTGACGGGGCGGTTTAAAGCCGGTTTCAAATCGGATCGTATCATTCAGACAGCCGCCTTCCGGTATCAGGCTGTTGGCATTGATGGGTTTGAAACTGGCCCCTCCGCCGTACGAATAGGATTCGACGTTGCCGTAACCGTAAGCCGAAGCAATGACGCCGCAGCCACCCGAAATAATCGTGTGGGCGCCCGTTTGTACCTGAATGACGGCATATGAAAAGTCGGGGTTACCCGCCACCAGGTCAACGCTCGCCCCGGCAATGTCTTTCAATAATTTACCGTCGAAGTAGGTGGCATCCACGTCGGCGGTTTTGGTAATGACGTTGATATAGTTTTCGGTGATATTTTCCAACGAAGAGTTATAAAGCGTCACAGTATCGCGGATTTGCTCCACGCTGTTCAGCATCAGCATGGCCGGGTCGCCTACCGGATAACCACTGCATGCACTACCGATCAGGTATTGCGCCACTGCAACAGGTTTGCTGGCAACGATATAGGTCGGTTCGGAGCGTTTGTATTCCACAAATGTGCCGGCAGCGAGGGTGTATTGTTGCGTGGTAGCACCCTGCACCGTCACTTCCGTATTGTTTTCAGCAGCCATGATCCGGAAAAGGTCATAGGGCATGTGCGCGTGGGGCGCGGTGACGAATTGTTTACCCCAGGTGGAAACGGGCAACATCTGCTCCAACAAATTATCGCGGAAGTTACAGCCCACGGGAAGTTGTATCCAGCGGGCGCCGCCGAACACGTTGAATTTTTTGTTTCCGGTAATATGGGAGCCACTCAGGTCTCCCCCACCCAAAGCGGCCTGAACCTGATAGGTTTCGCCGGCGTCGAGATTGACCGTAAAAGTGGTACCCTTTGTTTTGCCGCCCTGGGTTTGATCGCTGACAGTCACCGTGATGTCGGTGTTGTTTTCCATACCGACCAGCAAAAACTCGGAAGGATACACCTGGCCGCCTTCCTGATATCCGTTATACGTGAGTACATAATATTCCTGTCCGAGCGATTCAACGGGCAGTACCACCGTCGCTTCGGAACGCATGGAATGATACTGATGGGTATACACCGATACCGGCAACTGCGACTCCACCTCCACGCCATTGATATCCACTTTTTCCGAACCCACATTTTCGGCAGTTGCCGGCAATTTCACGATGGTGACGCCGTTGGCCGCCACCTGGAAACTTT
>JAKLJF010000478.1 GCA_023151335.1 Thermoanaerobaculia bacterium
CATTCGTATTCCCACGGGATTTCAAGTTCACGGCATCGATGTCAGCCGGTATCAGAGCCGGGTGGACTGGGAGCGCGTAAAAAAAATGCGCGTCGGCGATATGCGGATTCATTTCGCCTTTATAAAAGCAACGGAAGGTTCCTGGATTGAAGACCCCTGGTTTGATTACAATTGGGAAAACGCGCGCAAACAAGGCATTATCCGGGGGGCTTATCACTATTTTTTGCCAGATGTAAGTCCGCGCGCGCAGGCAAAACATTTCGCGCAGTCCGTTCGCCTGCGTTCGGGCGATTTGCCGCCCGTAGTGGATGTGGAGGAAACGCGGGGCATGGACAGAAGCCAGGTACGCAGATTCACGAAAGATTTTCTAACCCTGCTGGAAAAACAGTACAACATTAAACCAATCGTCTATACCAACCGCGATTTTTACAAAAACCACTTCGCCAATGAAGCCGATTTCAAACCTTATTGTTTCTGGATTGCCCACTACCACGTGGCCAAACTCACCATGCCCGACGATAGTAAATGGCATTTCTGGCAGCACAGCGACCGCGGCAGCGTGAACGGCATCAACGAACCGGTCGATTTTAATGTGTTCTACGGCGACAGCGCAACCCTCCGGCGTATGTGTATGCCCTGATTGGTTGATTGGTTGAATGCTCTCAAATCAACCAATCAACCAAAGTTAACCCGCTGTTAAACAACTTGGAAGGCGCCTGGATTGCCGTACTTTTGCACACGATTTTATCAATTCTTCCACCTTTATATTAAAAACATGAAAAGAACACTCTTTGTATTGGCGCTTGCCTTCAGCGCCGCGGGCTTGTTTGCCCAATCCAAATCGCTGCCCTCGGCCAATGTAAAAACCCTGGAAGGTCAAACGTTGAACATTCAGGAACTGGGTAAATCGGGTAAAATTACCGTTATCAGTTTCTGGGCAACCTGGTGTTCGCCCTGTAAAAAAGAGCTGGATGCCATCAAGGATTATTACGGAGAGTGGAAGGAAAAATACAACCTGGAGTTCGTAGCCGTCAGCGTCGATGACCCCCGTACGGCAGCCAAAATTCCGGCCATGGTAGCCGAAAAGGGCTGGGAATACCGTATTCTTCACGATTATAACAAAGAATTTCAGATTGCCGCCAACGTGGCATCTGTCCCCTATACCCTGCTGCTGGATGCCAATGGCGCCGTTGTTTACGAACACACCGGTTATGCGCCCGGCGACGAACTGGAACTGGAAGACCGGATCAAGGATTTGTCCAAGTGAAGGTTGAACGGGTTTAACGGGTTGCGGGTTTAACGGGTTCGTATCCGTTGGATTTTTGCGTATCGGACAGCCAAGAGTATCCGAACCCGTTCAACCCGCAACCCGTTAAACCTGTTAAACCTTTATTTCGTATGTTCGCCGGTGAATTATGTTGCTTATGTCCAAACGAAAGCAAAAAAAAGCCGGAACGAATATTTTAAAGGCGCAGGCGCCTTCGGTCAAAACAGATATCGATACCCCACTGATTCCCCGCTGGTGGCTGGCCGGTTTGTTGCTGATTACCGGCTTTGTTTTTTGGCCCATGTTGCGTCACCAGTTTACCAACTGGGACGACGAGCAATACGTACTGATAAATGAGTTGCTTCGCGGCCCTGACTGGGCAGGTATTTTTTCCGAACCGGTAGTATCCAACTACCACCCGCTTACTGTGCTAAGTCTGGCCTTGAATTACCAGATCTCCGGATTGGAGCCATTTTCCTATTTTCTGGTCAATTGGGGTTTGCACCTGGTCAACACCGGGCTGGTGTTTTATTTGATCTGGCTGATTTCCGGGCGATCCGGTTGGGTAGCCTTGTTTACAGCCGGCGTATTTGCGTTGCATCCGATGCATGTGGAATCGGTGGCCTGGGTATCGGAGCGGAAAGACCTGTTGTACACCTTGTTTTACCTGCTTGCGCTGCTTCGGTACTGGCGGTATGTTGAACAGGGGCACAAAACGGATTATTGGCTGACTTTCGGCCTTTTCTTGCTTTCCCTGTTATCCAAACCGGCCGCCGTAGTATTGCCCCTGACATTATTGCTGGTCGATTACTGGAAAGAGCGTGACTGGCGTGCCCGGCAGATGTGGCTGGAGAAAATTCCATTTGTTTTAATGTCGTTGCTGTTCGGGATAGTGACCGTGCTGATCCAATCCGAAAAAGCGATGGTTTCCCTGGAAAAATATTCTTTGACAGACCGCTTTTTTTTCGGTTGTTACGGACTGGTGACTTACGTGCAGCGGTTTTTTGTACCCGCGCCATTGTCCGCATTCCATCCCTATCCGCAACCGGGAGCAATGGGTTGGGACATCCGGTTGGCGCCATTAACGCTGCTTGTTTTAACGGCGCTGGTGTGGTATTTCAGGAGAAACAAAGCCCTGGTGTTCGGAATGTTGTTTTATGCCGTCAACATCCTGCTGGTAGTGCAGTTTGTGGCAATCGGGAATACATTGCTTTCCGAACGGTATACATACGTGCCGTACATCGGCCTGGCTTTCGCGGTGGCGATGTTGTTATGGCAAAAAATAAAAATCCCGGCGGCAAATACTTTGCGATGGGGATTGGTGGCGCTCCTGGCCCTTGTATTTGGGTACGTAACCCGTCAGCGGGTGCACGTTTGGGAAAACGCCGAAACCCTTTGGACCGATGCGCTGAAGTCGTTTCCGGAAGCGCCAATCCCGAGGGCCAACCGGGCTAATCACCGGTATCAGGAAGCCATGAAGCCTGCAAATGCGCAGCGCTCCGGCGTATTGATGCAACAGGCGCTGGAAGATTGCAGTATTGCCCTGGCAGTCAACCCTGCTCATTTTTCCTCGCTCGATATTCGCAGTATCATCTACCTCCGGACCGGCAAACCTGATTCGGCACTTGCCGATGCAGAAAAGATGCTGATAGCCCGCCCGGGAGATAACAAAGGATACGTGACCCGCGCCTCGTCGTATTCCCATCTCCGGAAGTACGACGAAGCGCTGTCCGATTATACACGGGTTTTGAACTCGGAGCCGGACAATGTGGAGGCGCTGAACGGTCGCGGTACGGTATTATTTAACGGACAACAGCGATACCGCGAAGCGCTGGCAGATTTTGAAAAAGCCATTTCCCTCAAACCCGACGGGCGGTTTTATCTGAACCGGTCCCGCGCGCATTTTGTGCTGGGCAACAGGCAGCAAGCCAGGGAAGACGCGCAAACTGCGCAACGTTTGGGTACCGTGGTTCCGAATGATTATCAGCAATTGTTACAGCAATAGCCGGATTTTAATATTTCACGTAAAACAGTGGCTTGTAGTACCGGAAATTGCCTTCCGAATCGCGGACGGCGGCGAGGGGCGCCACGGCAACCACCCGGCAATCAATCCGGCCCCGGCGTTCGTCGATATACCAATTCTGAACGAAACGGATTTTTTCGACCTGCCGGGTGGCATCGTTTTGGACGATGCGGTCTATTTCGGTCTCGCCCGCGTCATTGAATCTTACAATCGTGTCCATGCTGAAGACCGTTGTTTGCAATTCGGAGGGCTTGAGCGGTTTGAACGTTTCATAGGACAGGTTTTGATGCGCCGGTCGTGTCGTCGCTTCATAAGCCCAGCGTCGCGGATCGAAACTGCCCCTTATTACTTTTACCTGCTCCATTGCCGGGGCATTTTCCTGCATGCGGGTTTGCACGATGTAATTGGCGTCCTTGGCCAGTTTTTTAGCGGTTTTCCCGGGCCATACGGGTATTTTGATCCACACCAGCGGCTGGTAGCCAATAATATTGCCTTCTTCATCGCGCTCGGCGACCATTGGCGCCAAGGCCAGTAAACGGGCGTCCAGTTTGCGTTTTGGAGCGTCGTGAAACAATACCAGCCGGGCGCGAAACAGCAGGATGTCCGCTGCCTGCACTTCATTAATGGTTATTATAATTTCACCCGGATGCTCAAAAGACGGCGTCGTATCGCGCCATATCAACAGGCGTTCCAGTTGCTCGTGGGAAACCGGACGGCTCAGCCGGTCGTCGATATAACATTCGAAGACGTTATTCGCCAGGCCATTTAAAACAAGTGCGCTCATCCGCTTGGCGACCTCAGTGTCCGGGTGCAAACCATTTATGGCGCCGGCGCCTTCCAGCCGAATCACATTCAGTAAATTATACTCTTCGCCCAGGTTGTCATTGTACACCGGATTTAATTCATAATCGGCAGTGTATTCAGCGAGCCAGGTGATGTCGGGATTGCGCAGGAGGTCGTCGTACTGGGTGTATACCGGCGCTGGAAAATATAAACAAAGGAAGTATGCGCTGAATTGCTTAAAAAATCTTTGATTGATGATTTGAAAAAAAATAAAAGATAAATCCATTCTGTCTGAGGATATTACTAAATTTACAGGCATGAAATATCGCTATACAAAGGAACAATTAGTTACTGCTGCTCATAATTCATCCTCAATAAGACAAGTATTGAAATACTTGGGCTTGAAAGAAGCAGGTGGAAATTATTTAACAATTCAGCAAAGGATTACAGAGTGGAAAATTGACATATCACATTTTTCAGGCAAAGGCTGGAATAAAGATTTGCAATTTAAACCCAACCCTAAGAAAGCCTTGAATGAAAT
>JAKLJF010000479.1 GCA_023151335.1 Thermoanaerobaculia bacterium
GGCAACGTTTGCCTGCCCCGCTTCAAAACCGGTATTACCTGACCCTGCTGGTCTTCTTTTTTATCCTTATTTTTTTGGATAAACACAGCTTCTGGACGCAATGGCGCCTGCATCGCGCCCAGCAACGCCTCGAATCGGATAAAGCCATGTACGAGCAAAAAATTCAGGAGGCCCGCGAAGAAGCGGAGGATTTTGAGTTGACCAAAGAAAAATATGCGCGGGAACATTATTACATGAAACGCGCCAACGAAGACGTCTATATCATCAAAGAGGACAAATAAATACCAATTCATGTCAGTTTTAGTTAATAAAAACTCCCGGATCATCGTACAGGGCTTTACCGGAAAAGAAGGTACTTTTCATGCCACCCAAATGATCGAATACAAAACCAACGTAGTGGGTGGCGTGACGCCCGGTAAAGGCGGCCAGATGCACCTCGACCGCCCGGTGTTCAATACCGTTGAACATGCCGTGAAATCAACCGGCGCCGACACTTCCATCATTTTTGTTCCTCCTGCCTACGCTGCCGATGCTATTATCGAAGCCGCGCAATCGGGTATTAAAGTCGTGGTAGCCATCACGGAAGGTATTCCGGTGCAGGATATGGTGCGCGTAAAAGCATACCTCAATGGTAAAAATTGCCGCCTGATCGGCCCGAATTGCCCGGGTATCATCACCCCGGAGGAAGCCAAAGTGGGTATTATGCCCGGCTTCGTATTCAAACGCGGCCCAATCGGACTGGTCTCCAAATCCGGTACGCTCACGTATGAAGCCGCCGACCAGATCGCCAAAGCCGGACTGGGTATTACTACCGCTATCGGCATCGGCGGCGACCCGATCATCGGCACCACCACCCGCGAAGCCATCGAACTGTTTATGAACGACCCGGAAACCGAAGGCATCGTTATGATCGGCGAAATCGGCGGCGGGCTCGAAGCAGAAGCCGCCCGATGGATCAAAGCCAACGGCAATAAAAAACCGGTAGTTGGGTTCATCGCCGGCCAAACCGCGCCCAAAGGCCGCAAAATGGGACACGCCGGCGCCATCGTCGGCAGCGCGGATGACACGGCCGCGGCCAAAATGCGTATCCTGGCCGAACATGGCATTACCGTCGTGCAGTCGCCGGCACAGATCGGCGCAACCATGAAAAAAGTTATGTCAGGAGAGAAAGTTTGAAGTTTATCTGCCCGCAGGCAGGAAATTTGCGGGGGGAGCCTTCTGTTTGTGCGGAAGGCTCCCCTTTGTTTTTATGCCCTGGCCGGTTCCTGATATCCCGGATAAAGTACAGGTCAGGCGTTATCACCTTGCGCTGCAATACCGGAATCTCAAAAAAACGTCCGAAAAAATAAATATTTCAACCGGTTATTATAACTTTATGACCGATTTCCAACCCTTTGACCTTTCACCCCTTCCCTTAATCTCCCCCCGGCTGTTCCGATTTTTTCCCATTATGTGCATAACACAGCAATCCTTCATGGAAAATGATGTGCAAGCCGATTACACTTTTCTGCATCTTTTTTCTGTTAATTGTTCACATTCCTGACAGTTACACACAAAACTGTCCGAAGATTCAGCAATGTCCCACCGGGATCGTTTCGTTTTGCGACGAATCGACCAACGACCAGGTTTTCTGGAATGCGCCAGGTTTTACCTGGCACGACGGCCTGCAAAGCGCCGATTTGCCGGAAAGCGCCGCTGATCTCAGTATTACGGTGAAAGATACCTGCCCTGGGGCCTTAAAAATTAAATATACCCTGTATCTGGACCTTGACGGCGATAACCTGTCCGAATCGGTGCTGACCAGTGAGAACCAGTTTCCCGGCGGGAAAATGCTGTTTGGGAATGCTTTTAACCCCGGCTATAGCGGCACGGATACGATCGTGTTCGACGATCGCATCGTGCCGGATTCCATGAAATTCCGGTTTGCCCTGGAAACGGTAAACAGCGGCGGTTTAACAAAAGCCTATCTTCGTTGGAGCTCGGGCATCAAAAACATCAATTTTCTTTCCGCACGCTTGCCGGAAGGCCGGCATCATATTCTTTGGACGGTAGAAAAAAACGGGGGGACGCAGCATTATTGCGAATATCTGTTTCGAATAAAAGACTGCCTGGAGCCTTTAATCGAATGTTTCAGCGGCTGGACTGCCAATATTCCGGCCACGGATACCCTCAACCTGAAGCCGGCTGATTTTATTCAGTTCGCAACGGATAATATCACGCCTTACAACCGCTTGCAATTTTCCCTGCGGCGCGCCGGCACGGGCAGCGGATTTCCCCTGAATGCCCAGGGCCAACCGGTGACCAGTTTACCTTTTACCTGCGCCGATCTGGGCTTTCAGACCGTTGAGTTATGGGTGCGTGACCTGGCCGGTAACACGGCATCCTGTGAGGCAGGCGTCAATTTATTCGATTTTGAAGGCAACTGTGATGAACCCCTTGAACCCATTGTGTGCGCCACTACCGCTTTTGTAAACCAGGATACGATCCGGCATATTGATTATGTCATGGAAACCCTGTCCGAACCCGGTTTGCCGCCCATACCATTGTCCTACACCCGCTTGCCCGACGGCTGTATCGAGCTGCCCGATTTCAGCCAGTATCCCATCATGGAAGTAGGGGTGACACCCCGTAAAAACGACGATCCGCTGAACGGAGTCAGCACTTTCGACCTGGTGCTGATCAACCGGCATATCATTGGCCAGCAGGTATTCAACAGAACCTGGAAATACCTCGCCGCCGACGCCAACAACAGCGGCACGCTGACCACCCTCGACATCATCGAATTGCGCAAACTGATCCTTGGCATTTACGACACCCTGCCGAACAGCACCTCCTGGAAATTTGTGATCACCGATTGCTCGCTGGACAGTATTAATCCCTTTCTATCCAATTGTCCCTCCTCGCTGGTTTTTCACCCGGCGTTTATGCCAAAAGAAATGAAATTTCTGGGCATTAAAACCGGCGACGTCAATGGCAATGCAAGTGCCGATTCGCTTATGGCCCCGCTGGAAGACCGCGCCCCCGCGGCATTACTGTTGCCAGAACGTTACCTTGTTGCCGGGCAAACAAGCGACCTGCCCGTTTTCCTGTCCGAACCCGCCGAATGGATCGCCTGTCAGTGGGCACTGCAATGGGACCCCGATGCGCTGGCGCTCGAAGCCGTTTTGCCGGGCAGTTTGCCCGGGGTGGATGCATCCGCCGCCGCACAGCCCCGGCCCGGTGTGCTGACCTTCAGCTGGTTCGACGCGGAACCCCATTGGCTGCTGCCCGGTCAGGCCTTGTGTACGCTTCGGGTGCGCGCCCTGAAATCCGGCTATTTACAGGACGTATTCCGGGAACCGGTCCGCTATTTGCGTCCCGAAGCCTATGAGGTTAACGGCACGGCCAGCCCGATCCGTTTCGGTTTTACCGGTACAACACCGGTGTTAACGGCAGACGAAATTTTCCCGCCACAACCCAATCCCGCCGCGGGCGCTGCCATTTTCCCGTTTTTTTTGGCAGAAGAGGGCTCCGCGACCCTTGAATTGTACGATACCAAAGGGCGCATTCGGTATTTTTCGGAACAAACGATGGCAGCCGGCAATGGCGCACTCACGCTTCCGTCCCATGCCGCGGTAACCCCGGGAGTGTATGTGTGGCGCGTAAAAGTCGGCAATACGACGAAAACAGGGCGGCTGGCGCGGTTGTAGGGCCTTGCTGAAGAATGGATTTGAGTTTAACTTGCGACATGCTTTGCGGGTTAGACACGACAGCCTCGCCTGCGAAAAACAAATGATATTTAATCAACCTGATATAGTCTCATGAACAAAAAAATACTCGCTTTCGCCTGTTTCCTTGCTTTTAATTTATCGGGGCAGACACAGTGCCTCGTATTCCCCGCCTGTCCTGACAGTGCACAAATACAGTGCGACCTCAGCGACAACGACGCCCAGCTGTGGAACGAAAGTTACTGGAACGATCCGGTGCACAATAGCCACAACCTGCCCGAAGGCCAGGCCGACCTTTCCCTTACGGTGGCAGACACCTGTGGCGGCGGCGGCATTGCCGTTCGTTACAAATTGTACCTCGACCTCGACCAGGACGGCGCCTGGGAAACCGCGGTAAGCAGCGACGACTTGCCGGACTACAACACCGTTTATTTTGGCAATGTTAATAATGGCAATGGCGCCGCCCGCGCGTTCGATGAACGCCCCGTGATGCCCGACCAGAAATACGGTTTTGCCTTGCAAACCACTGCTCATGGCGACAGCCTCACCGCCCGTGTGCGCTGGGTCACGGAAGCGAATCCGGATGTTTATGTCGTGCCCGAATTGCCTTATGGCACGCACAAGATTGAATGGACGGTTTCACAAAGCGGGAACGAACAGGTGTGCGCCTATGCTTTTACGGTGAAGGATTGTAAAAAGCCGGTGGTGTTTTGTATAAATAATACATTGAGTGTCAATATTATGCCAACTCAAATGATAACGCTCTGGGCTACCGATTTTTTACAGTATGCCCAGGATAACACGACGCCGTCCGGTCAGATACAACTCGGCATTCGCAGATCGGGTACCGGCACCGGGTTTCCACTGAATCCTGATAGCCTGCCCCAGTTCAACGTTTCCTTTTTT
>JAKLJF010000047.1:0-6531 GCA_023151335.1 Thermoanaerobaculia bacterium
AAGACGGGTCGCGGTATACCTTTCAAATTACCCGCTTTACGCCGAATAAAACTTTTGACGCGGGATATTTTCAGTTGGATGCCAAGCAGTTTCCGGGCGTGCACGTGGAAGACCTGCGCATGTAACGCCGTCTGTCAGACGGCGTAGATTATAAAAATTTTTACGCCGTCTGACAGACGGCGTTACTTGCGTATCGCTTCCACGGGGTCCATACCGCTTGCCTGGATGGCCGGGATCAGCCCGGATAAAACACCCACCACAATTGAAGTGCCCACCCCTACCAAGGTATTGGTCATGGACAAGTGAATGTCGAAATCGATGGCTTTGGAAATAATGGTAGTGGCCAGCCAGATAAACAAAAGGCCAAAGGCGCCGCCGACAATACATAAAACAACCGCTTCGAACAGAATTTCAAGTAAAATAAACCAGCGTTTGGCCCCAAGTGCCATTTTTATGCCGATAATGTTGGTGCGTTCCCGCACGGAAACGAACATAATATTGGCTACGGAGAACATACCTACAATCAGCGCGAAAATACCAATGGCAATGCCTGCCATGTTGATGACGCTAAACAGCTGATCAAATACATTGCTCAATATCGTCAGGGTATTTAAGGCGAAACTATTTTCCTCGCGCGGCTTCAGGCGGCGTTCGGCGCGCATCACACCCGTAATTTCGTCTTTTAATTCGTCTACATCTGCGCCTGGTTTAGCCCGTATCCCGATCGTGGTTTTTCCCACCCAGGGATTATTATCCCGCACGCTGAATCCCCGCCTGGCCAGCGTATGGCTGATGAGCACGGCATTGTCGAAGTTCATGATCTTCAACAGATCTTTGCCCGAGGGGACTGTCACCCCTACCACGCGCAACTTTCGTCCGCCCACGCTGACGGATTTGTCAAGCGGTACGATGCCTTCCGGAAACAAGCCTTCGGCGATTTTTGCACCGATGATACAAACGTCGCTCCCGTTGGTGTATTCCGCCGGAGAAAAAAAGCGGCCGCCTTCCTGAAATTCGAGCCGGAAAATTTCACTGCAATCCTCCGTCATACTCAGGAATGCGGCGTTTTCGACGCTCGAAGACTGCCATTTCAGGGTTTTAGTGCCTAAAAACTGCCAGAACCCGATCTGAGACGCCATTTTCAGTCTGTCTTTCAGGGCTTCGTATTCCTGGAAACTCTGGTTCGGCCGCCGCATCCATTTCCAGAAGTTCCGGCCGGGGTCTTCACCCCAGGAAAATTTATCCAGGTATATGACGTCATTGCCCAGTTTGGCCAGGCTACCCCGGATGTTGTCCTCCAGGGAATTGACCGCGCTTTTAACCCCTATGATACAAAAAATACCAATCGTAACACCCAGCAGGGAGAGAAAAGAACGCAATTTATTCGCCATGAGTTGCTGCCAGGCCTGGGCTGCCCCTTCGGAAAGTATACGAAGAATCTGACGCATGTGTTTAAAGATTTACGCGATGCGAATTTGGCGATTTGTAATCATCCGCGAAGGTCGTATATCTGTCAATGGTTTAATAAGGGATTCGATCAACGCATTTTAAACGTCTATCAATTGCCATAAACCCGCTAACCCGTGATCAATTTCAGGAGCACCCAGGCGCCCACGCCTATCAATACAATGCCAGCCAGGCGAACTATTCTGACCACAATTCCTGCCCGGAGATGTTCGCCTATTTTTCCTGCCAGCAAGACTTTAGCCAAATCGGTTGCAAGCACCATGCTCAGTGCGGCGCCGAGGAAAACAATGGTGTAATATTTATGATCGGGGGGACCCTCGGCACGTGCAGCGGCAGCCAGGCCGAACCAGAACAGCCAGTTGGATGGATTGGCCATGTTCAGCGCAAATCCCTGAATGAAGGAATACCTGCGCCGGGAAGCGCCGGGAATTAGTGCGCCGGCGGCCTTTTCTTTTTTGGGCCAGGCAGCGGACACCCCGAAGCCAATGATCAATAACGCTCCTGTCAGTCCCATGAAGGCTTGAAAGGATTCCTGCTTCACCAGGCCCATCAGGCGCGCAGAGGACCACCAGCCAATGGTGGCCAGCATGGCGTCGCTAAAAAAGGCGCCGCCAGCCATAGATATCCCGTTTCGGATGCCTTTGTGAAGCGTCACCTGTAAACTCATAAAAAACAAAGGCCCCAACAACAAACCGTAGGCCAAACCAGCCAGTGCACCTTTGATAATAACCTCTGTCACGGCGTGGAAATATTCAGGGTTCGGCGCAAATAGGCCTGCCAGTCGGAAAGCGTGTTGCCTTTTAATACCCGGGGAAATTTGGCCTGGCCATTTAGTTTGCCGTGTTCTTCCATCCAGCGGTAAAATGCCTCGTGCGGCAGCAATTCCACCCGTACCTCGCGCAAGGCGTACTGGCGTTCAATGCGGTAGTCGTCATTTATTGCACACAGATTCGCATCCAGGTTGGCAGCAAATTCCGCGGTATTGAGATAAATGTTATCTGCGCTTACATACCATTGGTGCGCCCAATGGCTGCCATGTTGCACGGCCGCCGCGGCAAATTCTTTCACGCCTGCCCCCATTTTCAGGTCGGTTTGGCGGATGGCCGTATTCATATTGTCTACGGAAAGATGCTCGCCTACCACGCTGAGAAAGTGTTTGACCCTGCCCGTTACCTTGAAGCGGAGTTGTTTCACATCGGCGAACTCGATCGTGTCGCCCAGCAGGTAGCGCCAGGCGCCGGCATCCGTGTTCAGCAGCAACGCGTATTGTTGCCCGGCTACCACATCTGCCAGGGTGAGCGCCCTGGCATCCGGGAATAAATTGCCGTTTTCATCAAAGTT
The DNA here is from genome assembly GCA_023151335.1 of Thermoanaerobaculia bacterium. GTDB lineage: Bacteria > Bacteroidota > Bacteroidia > Chitinophagales > Saprospiraceae > M3007. The sequence continues at coordinate 2,809 of JAKLJF010000047.1, forward strand.
TTCTTCGTTGAACGGAACAAATTCATAAAAAATGCCGGCATCCGTCACCAGGCGCAACAGGCGGGATTCCGGCCCCGGCTGATAGCCGAAAAACCCTTCCGAGGCCATATAACTGTCAACATAATGCACTTTTTGGCCCAACAGTTGTTCGAATGTTTGCCGGTACGGCTCGAAAAAGATACCGCCGTGCACCAGGAGTGAAAAATTGGGCCACAATTCGTGAATATGCCGGAGGCCGTACTTTTCAATGATCCGTTCGAATATCATTTGTACCCAGGCCACGTTGCCAACGGCAAATGCGATATCCCATTGGGGGGCTTCCGCTGCAATTTTTTCAATCCGGTCTGACCATTCCGGCATGGACGTGATATGGCGACCGGGTTTGTAGTATTTTTTCAACCAAAAGGGCCGGTTCAGGCCGATGATACCCGACATGTCCCCTACCCAATGGTTTCCTTCCGGCGTCAGGTTGGTGCAACTGCCCACCATCAGCATTTGTTTCGTGAACAACCCGGCAGGCAGATCGAAATGCGCCATATCGCAAAACAGCCGGCGCGAAATTTTTTTCATCGAACGGATGATATCCGGTGTCACGGGAATATACTTCGATGTCGCATTCGAAGTGCCGCTGCTGAGGGCAAACCAGGGCGTATGCCCAGGCCAGCAGACATCGGGCTCGCCCTGCCGGGCACGCGACCACCATTGGTCGTACATCTGGTCATACTCATGCATGGGCACGTTTTCCTGAAAAGTCCGTACGGGGTCAGACGCCGCCAGGATTTTTTTGAACTCATACTGCCGGCCAAACGCGGTATCGCTGGCATCGGTCAGCAGCCGGATCAGGGTTTTCTTTTGTTGTGTAACCGGGGAAACGCGCGGCTCAGGACGGGTGGCGCCCAAACGGATGCCGGTTTTAATGAAATAACCCAACAAATACATGGTTGTCGCGAAAGGATTTTAACGCATGACGGCCCCGTAACCGGTGGCGTCGTGAAAAACGGGGCAAAAATAATACGTAAATCCTCAATGACTATCAAATGTTGAACACGGAATGACGAATTTCGAAGTGGGCCGTAGCTAACACCGTGATTTTGAAGGGTTAACAACAAAAAATCACAGTGTTCGCTACGGCTCACTTCAAATTGCGACATGCCGTGTCCGACATCCGATTTTCAAATCCATTACTTCAGCATGATCTTTCCTGTGCCCAGCACGCGGTCGCCTGAAACGATGCGCAGGAAATAAATGCCCGCGGGCAACAGTTCCCGCTCAAAGCGCCACTGGCTGCCGTTCAGCTGTGCGGACCTTACCGGTTTTCCGGTGGCATCGCTCAGTTCTGCCGTCCAGGATGCGTTTGCCTTCAAACCGTCGATCTGTAACAAGGCGGATGTACTTACGGGATTTGGCATTACCCGCAGCGTCAGCCCATCGAGGAAGGGTTGCCAGGCGCTCACCGTGATAAAATCCTTGCCCACGCGGTGCCGGGTGGTATTGGTGATCACCGGTTCGTTGAAATCGAAATAGATGCCCGCATGGTTCAAAATATCCGTCTGAAGTGGCACGCCCGGCTTCTGGGAAATCCGGAATTTTACAAAACCCTGGGACAACTCCTGGCTTTTGCTGCTGTCGGGCAGATTGATGTTTTCAAAGGTAAATTTTATGTTGCGGTCGTTGTAAAATTCGAACTGATACGGATGGCTTGCCGCGCCGGGAACTACGCTGCCCGGATCGAGCCAGGGCGACAGTTCGTCGCGGATCACCACGGTAAATGCCGTGTCGGTACCGGTGTTTTGGAAGCGGATGAGGTATTCGATATCGGTGCCCGGATCAATATACCGTTCCGATTGATAACCTACCGGAAAACCCTGTTTATCGTTCGGATCATAGGAACCGACATTTTCCCTGCAATCAATGTCCACCCAGGGGTCGTTGTCGTCCGCGGGAAACTGGTTGACAAAACCGGTGCTGAACTGCGCGCCTGTTGTACAGCGCACTTTCACATGATGCGCACCGCCCGGCGCGAGGAAAATAGCCGGCGGGGGCGCCTGCATCAGCATTACCGCGTCTTCAATGATCACATATTCCAGCGGCTCAAGGGTTGTGCCCGTGCCAACATTCCGGATGAGAAAATCAAGCGAATCGGTACTGCAATTGGCTTCGATTTGCAAACTGGCGCCCGACCAAAGCGGATCGGGAGGCAAACAATCGCCCGTCGGATGGATGATCGCTTCTGTGCAGTGGGTTTGACCGAGCGTCGCATCGCAGCTCGTATTCACCTTTATCCAGAAATGACTGCATGTATTGAACGGCACTGTGCCCAGATTGAAACGATATTGGTTGTTGCCCAGGCCGGTATATGGCAGTTGGGCGTCAGTCAGCGTCAGGAAAGGATCGAGTTGTATATCGATATACGCGTCCGTGGCGGCAGCGGTACCTCTATTGCAGTAGTACACGGAATAATGACCTTCGAAGCAGCGCCGGAGCCAGCTATTGGCGATATCGACCGTCATGGCGGGACAGACAGCCAGCGGTTTTAACAGAAAATCCTGGCTGGTCGTTTGGTTGGCCTGAAGTGTCAGGGAAATTCCGTTCTGGCATGGATCCCACAAGTTGTTCGGCGGAATGATGCCAATGATATACGTTCCGGGAAACAGCTCGATATTGTATTCGCCATCGGCATTGGTGTAAGTAAAAAACTCATCGCCGGCCAGGTTTTCAATCTTAATTTTAATTCCACTAATGCCTTCGTCGGAAGATTCAACCGTGCAGTTGGTATTCCAGTCGGCCAAAACGGAACCGGTGATCCGGGCACATTCATTCGGATCGTCTTCCACCACTTGTGTAGCAACGACCGTACAACCGAGGCCATCGGTTGCAGTGACGATGTAATCTCCCGGGAACAGGTCGAAAACGCAGGGGGTGGTACTCTGGTTGTTCCAAAGATATGAATAAGGGGGCGTCCCTCCACTTATGTTGAGGCACATGACGGACGAGTCGCCGCAAAAAAAGCCATTGTAATAGTTGATACTTGCTTCCAGAGGCAGCGGCAAAGTCAGCGTAAAACATTGCGTCAACGTGCAAGTCTGAATCAGATCGATCACTGTCACGCAGTAGGTTCCGGGATCGGTGACTTCAATTTGAGGCGTGGTTTGGCCGCCCGTCCAGGAATAACTGTAGTTACCACTGCCCCCTGTGACTGCCGCGCTCAGTTCAATGGGATCGTTCTGAATATCACAGGAAATATTACTCGCAGAAATATTGACCGAAGGAAGGGCAGGGTCGCTAGTTACCACCACCGAGCTGGTACCCCAGCAGGCATTCAATGAATCAAAGACAAAAATAATGTAAGTGCCTGGCTGGCTTACTGTCGGGTTCAAAATGGTTGAATCTGAAACCGGCCCACTCCAGGACCAGGACAGGTTTCCACCGGGTGGATTGATGGTCACGTTGAGCTGAACCGTGGGATTCTGGCAGTTCAACACCGGCGAAGGTGGATTGATCTGTACATCGAGGGTGCAGGGTGGCTGGGCTTGAGTGATGTGCGCCAACAGGAAACATGCGGTCAGCAAAAGCAGGAAGCGGATTTTTTTCTTGTGCATAGGATACTGAGTTTGGGAATCCATAAATACTTTTTGACGGTACAAAAATTCATCTTCCCCATTCGGAAAACAAATACATTTTTTTAGATTAGTAAGATTTTTTTTTGATTTATTTAATTTATTT
>JAKLJF010000047.1:6570-14908 GCA_023151335.1 Thermoanaerobaculia bacterium
CGCATCGCTTGGCAACCTGGAGCGGAAACACCTTGGGCAATGGCTTCACTCGCCTTTCTTTTGCCGGCGCGAAGCACCGCGTTTATTTTTTGAATACCTGCAAAACTGCCTGAATAAAGGCATTGCTCCGGATTTGGAAGCAGCGTCCAGGTGGATATACCAAGGGGACAAATTGCCCGATAAAAGTGCCATACGTTTGCTGATGAGCGAACTTTTGGCACATATCGAACATTTTTTGGTGTACCGGGAAGTGTTTGCCGGGGATGCGAATTTTGATATTCATCTCGCGGCGGCTTATCGCAAACGCGGCCTGGAAAAACACTTTCGGCAAAGCCTGCACAACGCCCGGGTCAAATGGGAAAAACAGCCCTACCGGCACACGGAGTATTTCGACGCCCAAGCCGCTATCGAATACCAACTGTACCAGCAACTCAGCGCCGGCCGGCGCACCGAGGCGCTGAATTGGCAGCAACTCTCCGACCAGACCGACACCACATTTATAGCCCGCAAACTGCGCCAGGCCTGTATGGCCCTCAGCCACCAAACGGTGTACAATGCCGATTACCGTTTCGGGTTGCTCGACGCCGTGCTCGATCACGTGCGCCGGTCGGAAAGTTTACCACAAATTCCGGCCATCGGCTTGTACTTTTACTGCTATCTGTTTCTTACGGAAGCCGGGGGGGAACCGTATTTTCAGCGTTTTAAAACCCTGTTATTCGACTCGCTTGAACAATTGCCGGTGGAGGAACAACGCAACCTGCACCTGCTGGCACTAAATTTTTGCATCCGGAAGATCAATCAGCTGGAAAGCGCGTATTTCCGCCAGGCGCTCGATTTGTATCAATCGGCCCTGAATGCCGGTTTATTGCTGGAAAACGGGCAATTGTCGCATTTTGCCTATAACAATATCGTAGCGATTGCCCTCAAAGTTGGCGATACCGGTTGGACGGAGCAATTTATTCACACTTACAACCCCTTACTGGAGAAAAAACACCGCGATGCCGCGCTGCACCTCAACCTTGCCCGCATGGAATACGCGCGCCGCAATCTGAGCGCCGCCCTCCTCCACCTTCAGCAAGCCGATTATAAAGACCTGATCAATAACCTCATCGCTAAAACGCTCCAACTCAAAATTTACTACGAAACCGGCGAATTAGACGCCCTCGACGCGCACCTGCAAAGTATGCAAACCTTCATCCGGCGGCAACGGGTCATCGGTTACCACAAAACCAATTATCTGAACATCGTCCGTTATGGCCGCCGGCTCATGCAACTCAACCCCAACAGCCGCCCGGCGCGCGACGCGCTGCGGCAAAAAATAGCCGAAGAACAGGTGCTGACGGAGAAGGATTGGTTTTTGGAGATACTGAGTTAGAATTGCGGATTGCGGATTATCCCGAGGTCTCGTCAGGGAGTTTCTGGCCACTGGCCAGCCTCTTGGTATTGTAACCTTTTCTCAAGCTACAAACAGTGCCAGGAGCTGGGTCAATCCGCAATCCGTCCCGAGACCTCGGGATAATCCGTAATTAGTGAGCCAGTGCGCGAGCCGGGATCGGGATCCTCGCGCCGCCTACAGGCGCATACGACACCCGCAGGCCGGCGCCGCCGCCACTGTTGAAATACAGCATCCTGAGCTGATGCCAGCCCTGTTGCAGATAGGCATATCCGCTGCGTTCCTGCATGCCGTGATCGCCATCGTTGTCGGTAATGAGCTGGCCGTCGAGATACAATTGGCTGCCGTCGTCCGATTCGAGAAAAAACTGGTAACCATACGTTTGGGGGGCATAGAAATAACCTTTCCAAACCATGCCGCACTGTTCCTGCAGGCAAAGCGGATCCAGTTCGATCGTGGGCACGATGGCATTTTTCTGCGTTACGCCGTACTCCAGCGAGGCCGCGTCGTATTTATCGGCTTTCAGCAGGCGCATATTCAGGCCGGCGTCGGGCTGGCGGAACATGGACAAGCTGGGCATGAGCGACAATATTTGCACGCGGGCCGTATCCTCCTTACTGGCCAGCAAACCCGTCTTGAAGGCCCGCGCCCGGATCGTCCGGGCCTCGCTCAGGGTGGAAGGCTGCGTGTAGGCGGGGGATTTATCCGTGGGTACGGATCCGTCGGCCGTGTGCCGGATCGTGGCGCCTTCGGTAGCGCAGGACATGGTGATGATCGGCCGCATCGTTTGCGGTTCGTATTGAATGTCTACTTTGGGTTTGGCGACAAATTCGCCATAGTTGGAAATCCTTACCGCGAAGGCATGCGGCGATTTAAACTTGTTCGGATCGTAATACGGCAGGGAAATGGCGGTAGTATTGCCCGCCACTGTCCAGCGCAGGGCTTCTTTGGTATCGAGCAAGGTAACGAGCGCATTTCTCGGCAACTGGATATCTTTCAATATCAGCCGGTTATCTGAAGGATATTTGGGAAAGATCGCATACAGGGTGTTTTCCCGGGGTTTGTAGGTAAAAAATACCTCCTTGACGGCGTAGCCGGGTTCCGGACTTACGGTTTGTTTCAGGAGCAGGTCGCCGCCGGTTTTCCAGCCGTCTACTTTATCCGGGCTGAAATTGCGGTTGCCCTCGCTCCATTGACAGGGGATCCGCCAGCGCCGGGTGCCATAGATCGCTTCGCCGTTGATCTCCAGCCAGCGGCCTATTTCCAGCAGGCGATCCTGCATGATCGGAGGAATTTTGCCATGCCCGTCAGGCCCGATATCGAGTAAAAAATTTCCGCCCCGCGACACCTTGTCTAGCAGGTGCAACACCAGCGTTTGCGCCGAATTGTAATCTTCGGCGTCTTCGGCGCGGTTGTATCCATACGAAAAGCCCATGCCGCGGCTTTCCTCCCAGGCGTGATCTTCAAAATCCAGTTCGGGTTGGTATTCAGGGGTATAAAAACCGCCGTGATTAAAGCGGACGCCGCTACCCCAACGGTCGTTGACGGCTACGAAATCGCGCACAGGGCTCTGATTGTAGAGCCAGGACAGGAATTTCGGCGATTGCCAGGTATCGGGCGTATCGTCCCAATCGCCGTCGGCCCAAAGCACCCAGGGTTGATAGCGGTTCACCAGGTCGTGCAATTGGGGCAAGGCGTGTTCGTAGGCATAACGCGCGTGATTCAACTTCCAAAGCGGATTGTACCACTCGTACAATGAATAATAAAGCCCCGGCTTGACATTCGTTTTTTGAAGCGCGGCGAACAGATCGCCCACCAGGTCGCGTTTCGGCCCGCGCACCACCGAGTTCCAGGGAAATCGCCAGGTCTGGCTGGCCTGCGCGCTCGGCCACAGGCAAAAGCCGTCGTGGTGCTTGGAGGTGAGTACCACGTACCGGGCGCCGGCCTTTTCAAATAGTTTGGCCCATTCGTCGGGTTCGAACAACTCGGCATGAAAATCGTCGGCCAGATCGTAATAGGTACGGTTGCCGTAATTTTTGGCGTGGTACTCCCGCACTTTCCCGTTATGGGCATTGGTTTCAAAGGAATGTTGATACCACTCGGCATAATTACCTTTCGCAGTGTAGGCCGGAACAGAATATACGCCCCAATGGATAAAAATGCCGAATTTGGCGTCGAGCCACCAATCGGGCGTGGGCCGGGTGTCGAGCGATGTCCAGTCGGGTTGGAAAGGTTGTTGCGCCGTTAAAGGGAATAGCAACAGGATAAATAAACTCGGGAGCAAGATTTTGCGCATGGCGTCACGGGTTAACAGGTGAAAAGATCGTTCTCGGAACGGACAAATGTAGAAAAAGCAATTTTTTTTCAGCACCCGTTGCGCCAATCAATCTTTCCGCATACTTTTGCACCGTATCAGTACATTAGTACGCCATGACAACCGTCCGCGCATATTTTTTCGGCTATTTTGGTTACTTTTTCTTTTTTGGAAAAAGCGACAGGAATTGCCTATGCGTAGTCGGATGATCGGTTAAAACAAAAAACGACGCCAAAAAGGGGAGTTCCTGACAACAGGAACTCCCCTTTTTGTTTTGCTGCAACTTTCTAAAATTATTGAATATGAGCGACTTAGCACTCCATGCCGCCCTAAAAACAAGACCGCGCATCGTCATCCAGGGTGTGAGGGGTTCCTTTCACGAAATGGCCGCTCAGCGGCTTTTCGGCGCCACTATCGATATCGAGCCGGCGCTCAGTTTTGAAGAACTGGCGCAAAAAACCGCCCATCCTGCGTTAGCGGATGCCGCGGTGATGGCGATTGAAAACAGCCTTGCGGGCAGCATTTTGGGCAATTATTTTTTATTGCAAAAGAACAACTTTCGTATTGTAGCAGAAGTAAATCTCCCGATCCGGCAAAATTTACTCGCGCTTCCGGGTGTGCGGCTGTCCGATTTAAAGGAAGTGCATTCACATCCAATGGCGCTGGCCCAATGCGCCGGATTTTTCCGGACATACCCGCACATCCGCCTGCTGGAATCGGACGATACTGCCGAAAGTGCTGCCCGCATCGCCAGGATGCAATTAAAAAATACCGGCGCCATTGCCAGCATCCTGGCAGCCGAATTGTATGGCCTGGAGATCATCGCATCCAATATTGAAACGCACCCGGCCAATTTTACCCGCTTTCTCGCCCTGCGCAGAGCGTCCGACGCCCCGGTCATTCCGGGCGCCAACAAGGTTTCGGTCAGCTTCAGCCTGCCTCACCAGCCTGGCAGCCTGAGCCGCATACTGGCCATGCTGGCTGCCCAAAGCGCCAATCTGACCAAGATCCAATCGGTGCCCCGTATTGGCTTTCCCGGAGAATATTTGTTTCTCATCGATTTTACGGTGAACAATCCGGCAGTGATCCCCGAAACCTTGCGCCTGCTCGACGTGATGACCAATGACTGCAGGGTGTTCGGTATTTACCGTTCTGCCTCCCAACCAGTAACCCTCCAAGCAGAAACACTCTAACCCGGTATAGATATGTTCCGACCAGCGCGCCGCCTCGACGGCATTGATGAATATTACTTCGCCGGCAAACTGCGCGAAATCGCGCAAATGCGCCAGGCTGGTCACGCCGTATTGAATCTCGGCATCGGAAGTCCCGATCTGCCGCCGGCCCCGGCTGTGATCGAGGCTCTGCAAGCCGCCGCGAGCGCCCCGTCGGCGCATGCCTACCAACCCTACACCGGCATTCCGGCCCTGCGAAACGCCTGGGCACAATGGTACCGCCGTTGGTATGATGTTTCGCTCGACCCGCAGACGGAAATTCTGCCACTGATCGGCTCAAAGGAAGGCATCGTACACGTGGCCATGACCTTTCTGGAACCCGGCGATACCGCCCTGATACCCAATCCCGGTTACCCGGCCTATCGCGCTGCTTCACAACTGGCCGGCGCCGAAGTACGGCACTACGACCTGAAAGCGGAAACAGGCTGGTTGCCCGACCTGGACGCCCTGCAAAAGACGGACTTAAAACAGGTCAAACTGATGTGGGTCAACTATCCGCACATGCCTACGGGCGCGACAGCCACATACGGTGTTTTCCAAAAACTCATTGATTTTGGACTTCAACATAACATATTGATTATCAATGACAATCCATATAGCTTCATCCTGAACGAGCATCCGCTCAGTATCCTTGCCATCCCCGGGGCCGCGGAAACCGCGCTCGAACTGAATTCGCTGAGCAAATCGCACAACCTGGCCGGCTGGCGCGTGGGTGTGGTGACCGGACACGCCGAACACCTGCAGGCCATCCTGCGCTTCAAAAGCAATATGGATTCCGGACAATTCCTGCCTGTCCAACTCGCCGCCACACGCGCACTGGAATTGCCCGACCGCTGGTACCGCGAATTGAATGACACTTATCGCGAACGGCAACGACACGCTTTTGCCATCCTCGACCTGCTGGGCTGCACATTCGACCGGACGCAGCAAGGCATGTTCGTTTGGGCAAAAATCCCGAACCGCTTTTCCGATGGATTCGCCCTGAGCGACCGGCTGCTGTACGACGCCCATATTTTCCTCACTCCCGGCGGCATTTTCGGCGAAGCGGGGAGCAACTATGTGCGAATATCGCTGTGTAACCCAGTCGAAACGTTACTGGCTGCCGCCCGACAAATTTCTTCCACCCACACCTTCTCCAAACAACTGACATGAACATCGGCATCATTGGACTCGGACTGATCGGAGGCTCCATCGCCATCGATTTAAAAAACAAGGGATCAGACTGGCGGGTCGTCGGCGCCGATCAAAATCCGGCGCACGCGGCGCAGGCACTGGCCTTGAATATGGTGCACGAAATCCGGCCTATATCAGATGTCATCAAACAAGCCGACCTGATCGTCGTTGCCACTCCTGTAAACAGTCTTATTCATCTCATCCCAGAAATACTATCACAAATAAATGATCATCAAACCGTTGTGGATGTCGGCTCTACCAAATGGCCTGTCGTGCAGGCCACGGAGCAACACCCAAAACGCGCCCGTTTCGTAGCCGCGCACCCGATGGCCGGTACCGAATATTCGGGGCCACACGCAGCCGTCCCGGACTTGTTTGTCCATAAATGTTGCGTACTCTGCAATCCGCGCGACAGCGCGCCGGATGCCCTGGACACAGCCCGGAATTTTTTTGAATTGCTGGGCATGCGCATTGTCGCCCTGGATGCACGCGAGCACGACCTGCATGTAGCCTACGTAAGCCATATTTCACATATCGCTTCCTTTGCCCTGGCGCTCACGGTACTGGAAAAAGAACGCGAGGAGAACCGCATTTTCGACCTGGCCAGCGGCGGTTTCAGCAGTACGGTTCGCCTGGCAAAAAGTAATCCTGATACCTGGACACCCATTTTTCAGCAAAACCGCGATCACGTACTCGACGTACTCGATGAATATATCAACACGATCAGCCGCTTTCGCACGCTGCTGATCAAACGCGACTTCAACACCTTTCATCAACTCATCCGCCACGCCAACGATATCCGGCGAATAATCGGATAACATCGCTCATCACTCATCGCTCATCACTCATCGCTCATCACTCATCGCTAGCTAACGTCATGTTCCACAAACACGCCTCCCGCCCCTACCTCATCGCCGGCCCCTGCTCGGCTGAAACGGAAGAACAAGTATTGTCCGTCGCGCGTGAACTGGCGCCCCTTGGCATTGATCTTTTCCGTGCCGGTGTATGGAAACCCCGCACCCGTCCCGGCGCATTTGAGGGGAACGGCGCTGCCGCTTTACCCTGGTTGCGCCGGGTAAAAGTGGAGACCGGCCTGCGCGTCGCCATTGAAGTGGCTACGGCCAATCAGGTTTATGAAGCCCTGAAGTTTGGGATCGACGTGCTGTGGATAGGCGCCCGCACGACTGTAAATCCTTTTTCGGTACAGGAAATCGCCGATGCGTTGCGCGGCGCAGACGTGCCGGTTCTGATCAAAAACCCCGTTAATCCCGACCTCGAATTGTGGGTTGGCGCCATCGAGCGGATCCGGAATGCCGGCGTTGCCCGGGTCGGCGCCGTGCACAGGGGATTTTCATCCTATTCAAAAAGCAAATTCCGAAATGCGCCGTATTGGGAAATCCCCGTCGAGTTGCGCCGCCGCATGCCCGAATTGCCGCTCTTGTGCGATAACAGTCACATCTGCGGCAACCGCGACGACTTGCTTGAAGTAGCCCAACAGGCGCTCGACCTGAATTACGACGGCCTGATGACCGAAGTGCATAACGCCCCCGACCAGGCCTGGAGCGACGCCAAACAACAGATCACGCCCCTTGGTTACAGCGATATGACCGGCAGGTTGATCGTACGACGCGAAACGACCGACAACGTCGATTTTTTGGAAAACCTGGAAATCCTCCGGCATAAGATCGACGAGGTCGACCTGGAATTGTTCAACCTGCTGGCCCGCCGTATGCGGCTTGCCGAAGACATCGGGCGGTACAAACGCCGGAACAACATCTCCATATTACAAACGGCCCGTTGGAATGAAATCCTGGAAAAAGCGTTCAAACAGGGGCAGGAACGCCATTTGAGCAGCGAATTTGTAGAAAAATTCCTCTCTGCAGTTCACCAGGAGAGCATTACGCGTCAGCACGCGGTGATGATGCAGGCGTCAACGGCCACGAGTTCAGGATAAATGTTTCATGCGCCGCCGCGCAATTGTTCTACTTTTTGAGTGAGCCAACGCCATTCAGCCGTATTCTGGGCGCTTTGCAGGTCTTCGGCAATTTTATCCAGCCACTTTGGGTCGGGGTCGGCCTGGCCGCGCCAACGGTTGAGCCGCATCATAAAATTGACAAACAAGGTATAGCGTTTCTTTCTTTCTTTAGGCAACTTGGTTTCTCTGGAAAGGGCCACATTCAGGCTGTTCAGCTTGCTTTCCACCAATTCGTAGTCGTCCGGTCCGGC
>JAKLJF010000480.1:0-230 GCA_023151335.1 Thermoanaerobaculia bacterium
GTTTTTGATGTGGGCGTTCAGGGAGGCGGAGTTGTATTGTGTCAGGATGAACATCCGCTTGACGCCGGAATTGATACAATTGGAAATCGGAATATCGATCAGGCGGTATTTGCCGCCGATGGGTACGGCCGGTTTGGAGCGTTTTTCGGTCAGGGGGTACAGGCGGGAGCCGGCGCCGCCGCCGAGGATGAGGCAAATAATTTTTATCATGGTTGTTATGATTATGTCGT
>JAKLJF010000480.1:240-4604 GCA_023151335.1 Thermoanaerobaculia bacterium
AGAAGGTTGCGGGTTGGCGGGTTATTTCTTTTTAGGCGGCGTTTGTTTTGTCGCCGTTTTGGTTTTTGCCGCGCCGGGTTTTTTCTTCGATTTTTCGGGCTTGTCGGCACCCTGAGCAGTTTTCGGCGCCGGTTTTTCAGCCGGTTTTTTCTCCTCCGGTTTGGTTTTTGTTTCCGTTGTAATGGCTCCCGGTTTGGTTCTTTCTTTTACGACCGGTTTAGCGGTTTTTGGCGTCTGTTTTTTGACTGTTGCCTGTTTGGGTGCAGATTCGGGGCTTTCCGGCGCGGTTTGCGTTTTTGCCGGTTCCGGTTCAGGCTCGACGGCTACCGGTTCGGGCACCTGCACTTTTTTTCCGGTTTCGATCTGAGCGCCGATATGCCGGTATACGCCGAAATACTGCCCGATCGTGTTTTCCCACGAAAAATCGACGGCCATTACGCGTTCCCGCAGGTGCGCCACGATACCGGGGTCGTTGTGCCACATCGAGACGGCGCGGTAGATGGCATAGGAAGTGTCTTCCATACTGAACTGATCGAAACGGATACCGCGTCCGGAGCTGTCGGGTTCGCCGATGTCGGGCACCGTATCTTTCAGGCCGCCCACTGAACGTACGATCGGGATGGCGCCGTATCGCATGGCGTACATCTGGTTGAGGCCGCAGGGCTCCACGCGGGAAGGCATGATGAGGAAATCGGAACCGGCATAGATCTGGTGCGACAGGCTTTCATTGTAGTCGATCACCGCGTTGAAACGGCCCGGAAACTGGTGCGCCATGGCCCGGAACTGGTTTTGGGTCCAGTGTTCGCCGGTGCCCAATACGAGAAAGCTGGATCGCGCGCCGCTGTGGATAAAACGCCGGTAGGTATCCGGAAGCAGATCGGCGCCCTTTTCGCCTACCAAGCGGCCAATAAAACTGATCAGGGGCGCGTCGTAAGGGAAGCCGAACCACTCGCAGAGCACCCGTTTGTTTTTCGCCTTGAATTTGGCGATGTTTTCGCCTTCGAGCCGGTAGTGGATCATCGGGTCGGTGGAAGGGTCCCAAACATGGGTGTCGATGCCGTTGATAATGCCGTGTTGTTTTGGCCATTCCTGCCGGAATAACGATTCCAGACCGAGGCTGTTCTGGTGCAATTCGAATAGATACGATCGCGACACGGTAGTTACCGCCCAGGCTGTTTTGATGGCCGCGGCCATGGGATTTACGATGCCGTTCCAGTCGAGCAAACCCCGTGCGCCGGCTTCGTAGGGTGGTAACAAGTGGCCATTGCTCCAACCGAATGCGCCCTGGTACTGGCCGTTGTGGATGGTGAACATCGTGGGAATGGGCGCCAGTTGCTGGTAGGCGGGACAGTGTTTTACCATCCAGGGAATCAGCGCGGTATGGTGGTCGTGGCAATGCAGCACACGGGGGCGGTCTTGCCAGGGGAAGGACAACAGCCAGTCGAGCACGCCTTGTTGAAACGCGATGTACCGTTCGATTTCATCGCCGTAAGGCGCGCCGGAAGGGTCGTTGTAAATACCGGGGCGGTCGAACAGGCCCGGTATGTCGACGACAAATAACGGATACCCCAGCGTATTGCCGGCCTGTTGTTGCACCCGGAAATGCCACTGCCGCCAATTGATCCAGATTGATCCGCCGTACACCGTCACCCAATTCTGGTGGTTGATCCATTTGAGGGCATATTTGGGAATAATGGCTGCCGACAACACGCCGGCCTGGGTCATGTATTTGGGCAGGGAACCTACCACATCGCCCAGACCGCCGGTTTTGGCAGCCGGGTAACATTCGGCAGAAATATGGAGGACTTGTATCATGGTCGGACGGTAAAGGGTGATGCGATGGCAAGCGGGGGGTAATTTGTTGATTTGTTAATTTGTTGATTTGTTGATGGGATGAAATGATGTATTGCGGCCTTTTCAGCGGGTAAAATACAAACAATGGTTCCGTATTAGCCAAATGATTTACGGGGAAAATTTTATACCACTTAAATTAGAAGAAATGTTTACCGGGAAATGGTTTATCCTGCCAATTAAATTTCTAAAATCGGTATAAATTTGCCCCTTGCACACGCGCCTCTTCCCATTTGTTTACTGCCTCTTTTTTCAAACGTGACTAAAATTAAACGTTATGCCTGCTTCTTTTTCACGTCGCAATTTTCTAAAAACTTCACTGCTCGCCTCGGCTGGCGCTGCGCTGAGCGCGCACCGACCCTTTGACGGTGGTTATAACATCCCCCAACATATAGGCGTCCAGTTGTGGAGCGTCCGGGAAGATATGAAAAAAGACCCGGCCGGCACGCTGGCCGCCGTGGCTAAAATGGGCTACCGCGAGGTGGAACCCTTTGGTTACGACAGCGGCACGTTGTTCGGATTGTCGTACCAGGATTTCGGCAAACTACTGAAAAACAATGGTCTGACCATGCCTTCCACCCACGCTGGCCTTACGCTTAAAAACTATGATGAAACAAGGGGCGACATCACCGATGCCACCAAAAAGTGGGTAGACGCCGCTGCCGGCCTGGGGCTTAAATATATCATCAATCCCTATATCGGCGACGCCGAACGCCCGGAAATTGCCAAACTGGTGAAGCTGTACGCGGCTATGGGTCGTTATTGCCAGAAGGCCGGCGTTCGTTTCGGCTATCACAACCACGATTTCGAGTTTACCCAAACCGCCTCCGATGGCCGCCTGCTGATCGAATGGCTCCTGCACGAAGTAGACCCCGCGCTGATGACCATGGAAATGGACATTTACTGGGTGCACCATGCTAAAAATAATCCGCTCGACTGGTTCCGCCTCTATCCGGGTCGTTGGGAGCTCTGTCATGCCAAAGACCAGGCCAATACGGAAAAAGGAGAATCCGTAGAGGTGGGCGACGGCGTGATCGACTTCAAAACAATTTTTCAGCACAGCCAGCAAGCCGGGCTGCAATACTACGTGATCGAGCTGGAAGCCTATAAAACCACGCCCTTGCAAGGTATTGATAAGGCGCGGAAGGGACTGCTGACGATGTTTTAAACCATCCTGAGTAAAAATGTGTTACTTTTGTCCCGTTATTAATAGCCCGTGAACTTATGTTTCAAAACTGGATTAAAGACCTGGTGGAACGGCACGCTTTCGGTGTTTGCCAGTATCTCGGAGAAAAAATCCACGTGGCGCCCGCCATTGTGCGCAAATATTTCATTTACACTTCTTTTATAGGCATGGGATCGCCGCTGATCCTGTACCTGGTCGTGGCGTTTTGGGTGAATATCCGGCACTACGTCCGGAGGGGGCGGAGCGTGTTATGGGAATAAGAACTTTAACGGGTTTAACGGGTTGAGCGGGTTTAACGGGTTCTTTAACCCTTGATATTGTTAATCAGGGACGCCAAGGGTTAAAGAACCCGTTAAACCCGTTAAACCCGTTAAACCCGTTAAACCCGTTAAACCCGTTAAACCCGTTAAACCCGCTCAACCTCTCATATCCACCTGTTCCGCCGGAAAAAAAACAGCATTCCCAGCGAGGCGAGCAGCATGAATGCCAGCACGTAGAAATAGCCGTTTTTCCAGTGTAATTCGGGCATGTTGTCGAAGTTCATGCCGTAGAGTCCGGCGATGAAAGACAGCGGAATAAAAATAGTGCTGATGATGGTGAGCAGGCGCATGACGTTGTTGAGGCGGTTGCCGATTTCAGCCTGGAAGAGCGATTCGATACCGGCAAGGATGTCGCGGTAGTTGTCGATGCTGTCGAGGATTTGTGTGACATGGTCCATCAGGTCGCGCAGGTAAAGGCGGTTGGAATCTTCCACGTAGGGGCAGTCGGTGCGGTAGAACCGGGCGGCGGCGTCGCGCAGGGGCATGACGCGGTGCCGGAATTGGTTGATGATGTGTTTAACTTCAAGCATGCGGGCTTTGGACAGGTTGTGGGAACCGTCGTTGTGCAGTGTCGCTTCCAGGTTCAGCAGCACGGTCTCAACCTCGTCCAGCACCAGGTAATAGTGATCGACGATGGTGTCGAGGATGGAATAGGCGAGGTAGTCGGATCCTTTTTTGCGCAGCCGGCCTACGCCTTCCTGAATACGTTTACGTATGGGGGCGAGGGTGTCGTCGGGGTCTTCCTGAAAAGAGATCACAAACTGCTGACCCATAAAGACGGCGATTTGTTCGGTTTGAAGTTCGAGCGCTTCTGTTTCAAGGTTTAAATGGTGCAGGATGAAGAACAATCCGTTGTCATACTCTTCCACTTTGGCGCGCTGTTGGGTATCCAGCACGTCTTCCAGGGCCAGGGAATGCAGTTGGAAATCGTTTCCGATACGCTCCACCAGCGCGGTGTCGGTAAGGCCCCGAACGTCGATCCAGATCAGTTCGCCGGCTGCCGGTTT
>JAKLJF010000481.1:0-630 GCA_023151335.1 Thermoanaerobaculia bacterium
CGTACTGAGCGGATAGTAGATCATGGGTTTGTCGTACACCGGCATGAGCTGTTTGCTCACGGCGAGCGTCAGTGGATAGAGCCGGGTGCCAAGGCCGCCGGCGAGAATGAGACCTTTCAAAAGTGATGAGTGATGAGTGATGAGTGATGAGTGATGAGTGATGAGTGATGGGTGATGAGTGATGAGTGATGAGTGATGGGTGATGAGTGATGAGTGATGAGTGACTGCAAAAAAAATGCCTTCGCAGTGTGCGAAGGCATTTTTTTGGTGGGAGTATTAAAAAATCTGCGCTAAAATTAAAACAAAAAATTAAGTAATTAATTGCCTATCAGGCATTTAAAAGAAATACAAGGGATAATAAAAGACTTAATTTTTTACAGTTCTTTTTTAATATGACAAAGCAGAATTACGTAGGGGCAGCACCCCTAACCTGAATAGTTACAATAGTTACTCTTTTTTTATAATTCTACCCTTAAAATTGTCACTCATCACTCATCACTCATCACTATAAAGTCGCTTTCACCTCATTCACCACATATGACTCGATCACGTCGCCCGTTTTAAGGTCGTTGAAGTTGCGGATGGTCATACCGCATTCGAGACCGGCGCGCACTTCTTTCTGGTCTTCTT
>JAKLJF010000481.1:640-4603 GCA_023151335.1 Thermoanaerobaculia bacterium
GTTGCGGTTGATCTTGCCTTCCTGCACGTAGCAGCCGGCCACGGTGCCCACCTTGGATATCTTGAACACTTCGCGCACTTCGGCCTGGCCCATGATCTCTTCTTCCTTGGTCGGTTCGAGCATGCCTTCCATAGCGGCCTTGATTTCCTCGATGGCCTCGTAAATGATGGAGTAGAGTTTGATCTCCACGCCTTCTTTTTCGGCGAGTTTGCGCGCGGTGAGCGAGGGGCGCACCTGGAAGCCGATGATGATGGCATCGGAAGCGGAGGCGAGCATGACGTCGGAGTCGACGATCTGACCCACGGCTTTGTGGATGACGTTGACCTGGATTTTTTCCATGCTTAGTTTGATGAGCGAGTCGCTGAGCGCTTCCACGGAGCCGTCGAAATCACCTTTGACGATCAGTTTCAGTTCCTTGAAGTTACCGAGCGCCAGGCGGCGTCCGATTTCTTCGAGGCTGATCCGTTTGCTGGCGCGGTTGGCTTGTTCGCGGATGATCTGGGCGCGGCGGGAAGCGATTTCACGGGCCTCTGCCTCGGTGGCGGTTTCCTTGATCTTTTCGCCGGCCTGTGGGGCGCCGCCGAGGCCGAGGATCAGCACCGGTACGGCAGGTCCTGCCGATTTGACTTTTTTGCCGCGTTCGTTGAACATGGCGCGTACCTTGCCGGAGTATTCGCCGGCAATGACGGGGTCGCCCTCGTCGAGGGTGCCGTTTTCTACCAGGATCTTGGTTACGTAGCCGCGGCCTTTGTCGAGCGAGGCTTCGAGCACGGTGCCAATGGCGCGACGCGATGGATTGGCTTTCAGATCGAGCAGTTCAGCTTCCAGCAACACTTTTTCGAGGAGTTTGTCCACGTTGGTGCCTTTTTTGGCCGAAATATCCTGACTTTGGTATTTGCCGCCCCATTCTTCCACGAGCAGGTTCATTTGAGCCAGTTCGTTTTTGATGCGGTCGGGGTCGGCGCCGTTTTTATCGATTTTATTGATGGCAAATACGAGCGGTACGCCGGCGGCCTGGGCGTGGCTGATGGCTTCGCGCGTTTGCGGCATGATGCTGTCGTCGGCGGCGATCACGATAATGGCGATGTCGGTCACCTTGGCGCCGCGCGCGCGCATGGCGGTAAAAGCTTCGTGGCCCGGCGTATCGAGGAAGGTGATCTTTTTGGCGTCGTCGCCTTCGCCTACGATCACTTCGTAAGCGCCGATGTGCTGGGTAATACCGCCGGCTTCGCCTTCAGCCACGTTGGCTTTGCGGATATAGTCGAGCAACGAGGTTTTACCGTGGTCGACGTGGCCCATGACAGTGACGATGGGTTGGCGCGGGCGGAGGTCTTTCGGGTCGTCTATTTCCTCTTCTTCCACCTCTACTTGCTCTTCGGCGCTGATGAACTCCACTTCGTAGCCGAATTCGCTGGACACCACTTCGATGATCTCGGCGTCGAGGCGTTGGTTGATGGAAACGAAGATGCCCAAGGACATACAGGCCTTGATAATGTCGGCCGGTTTGACGTTCATCAGGGAGGCGAGGTCGGAAACGGAGATAAATTCCGTTACCTGGAGGCTCTTTTCGCTTTCCGCCAATTCGGCCAGTTCAGCGCGTTCGCGCATGGAATCGCGTTTGTCGCGGCGAATTTTCTGGCGTTTACGGCTGGCGCCGGCGCCGAGGCGCGTCATTGTCTTGCGGATTTGCTCTTCAATTTCCTTTTGGGAAACTTCTTTTTGCTCCGGTTGGCGGCCTTTGCCTTTTCTATCGCCCTGGCCGCCACTCAGCGAAGCCTGAATGGCCTCGGCAGTGATCGGCTGCTGGATTTTTTTGCGTTTACGACGGCGCTTCTCCGCGTCGGCGGCGCTGCCGCCGGGTTGTTGCTGGCCGCCGGGTCGGGTCGTTTGCCCCTGGCCTTGCTGCTGGCCGCCGCCCGGACGACCTGCCTGCCCTTGTCCCTGCGGCTGGTTGCCCCTTCCGCCGCCCTGGCCGCCGCGTTCGTCGCGGCCTCTGCCGCCTCTGCCGCGTTCGTCGCGGCCTCCGCGGCTCCGTTCAGAAGGGGGCGCTTCTTTTTTCTGGTCGAGGTTGACCCGGCCCAGGATTTTCAGGCCGCGCAGCTGGGGCGAATCTGCCCGGTAGAAGTCGGCTTCTCCGCCAGTTTCTTCCGGCGGTTCGGGTTCGGGCGCCGGGGGCGGCGGTGTCGCGCTTTCCTGTGGCGGCGGCACGGTTTCCGAGGGTTTCTCGGCGGGTTTTTCCGCTGGTTTCACCTCTTCCGCAACGGGCGTTTTTTTCTCCTCGGGTATTTCGGCAGGTTTTTCCGGTTCGGGTTGTTTTTCCGGTTTCGGCGCGGGTTTTGGCGCGTCGAGATCAATTTTTCCTATGACGCGCAGGGCCGGCCGTTCGCGCTGGATCAGTTCGGGCTCTTCCTTTTTGGGCAAAGTCACTTTCGGCGCTTCCTCCCGCGGAGGGAGCAGGCTGGGGCGCGGCGCCGGAGCCGGGGTATCCGGCGTTGACGTCGGGCCCGCGGGGGTGCTAACCGGTTCTTTTTTCAGAATGGGGCGGGCCAGTTTATCCGCCTCCTGTTTGATAGCCAGGTCGCGCTGAAACTCTTTTTGAAGCACGTTCAGCATTTCATCCGTGATTTCTGCCGTTGGTTTTTCCTCCACGTTGGCAAACCCTTTGCCGCGCAACGTCTCGACTATGGTGTGGAGACCGACGTTAAAATCTTTGGCTACCTTAATTAATTTTAATGCCATGCAGTGGTTTTTCCTGCTAATTGAATAATTTAATGTACTTGTTGATTCCGGTTTGGCGGGCTGTGCCCTTGAAATTAAATGTGTTAGAAGGCCTGAATGTTTTTAATATGAATGAAAAGACGCGCAAAGGTACGATAAAACATTGAGTGATTGAGTGATTGAGTGATTGAGTGATTAAAAAACATTGGAACTGAAAAAAATAATCACTCAATCACTCAATCACTCAATCACTCAATCACTCAATCACTCAATGATCATTGTTCCTCTTCGAACTCGGAGGCCAGGATGCCGAGTACTTCCTTCACGGTTTCCTCTTCCAGGTCGGTGCGGCGCACCAGTTCTTCGGCGCTGAGTTCGAGTACCTGGCGGGCGGTATCGCAGCCGATGCCTTTGAGGGCTTCGATCACCCAGGGTTCGATGGCGTCGCTGAACTCGTCGAGGTCGACGTCGTCGATCTCGAATTCCTGCTGGTTATTGCGGTATACGTCGATTTCGTAACCGGTGAGTTTGGTGGCCAGTTTGATATTGGAGCCGCTTTTGCCTATGGCAAGGCTCACCTGGTCGGGGTCGAGGTATACGGAGGCGCGTTTGCGATCCTGGTCGATGTCGATCGTCGTGATCTTGGCCGGGGTGAGGCTGCGTTGAATGAACAGCGGCAGGTTGTTGGTGTAGTTGATGATATCGATATTTTCGTTGCGCAGTTCGCGCACGATGCCGTGGATACGGCTGCCTTTCATACCCACGCAGGCGCCCACGGGGTCGATACGGTCGTCGTGGCTTTCCACGGCAACTTTGGCGCGTTCGCCGGGCAGGTTCGGCTGATGAGGATATAAGGCGCGTTGTTGCGCATTTCCACTTTTTTGATGATGCCGCGCACCATGTCGCCTTTGCGGTAGTAGTCGCCTTTGATCATTTCAATCCGCGGCAGCACCAGTTCGTTGCCGGTGGCGTCGTCGAGTACCAGCAATTCTTTTTTCATGATCTGGTTGACTTCGCCGGTCACCACTTCGCCCACGCGTTCGGAGTATTTGCGGTATACTTCGTCTTTTTCCAGTTCCATGATCCGCGACACGAGCGTTTGACGGGCGGCCATGATGGCCCGGCGGCCGAAGTCGTCGATGACGAGCTGTTCGTAGCACTCGTCGCCCACGTCGAGGCTCTCGTCGATCAGGTGGGCTTCCGTTTCGCTCACCTGCGCGCTTTCGTCGGTGACCTCGCCGTCGG
>JAKLJF010000482.1 GCA_023151335.1 Thermoanaerobaculia bacterium
CCGATCGCGTGATCGGTTTGCGCGAGCTGATGGAAAAACGCAGCCAGTGGCTCGCCAAACACGCTGTTTTCAGTAAAACGGCGCCTGCCATATCAGAAGTGAAGCACACGGCCAACGGTGACAATACCCTCATCACGGCAAAACTCGATAAAGCAGAAAGCGGCTGGCTGTATTATCGCAAGGAAAGAATGTTCGCTTTTAACCGCATGGCGATGAATGACAAGGGTGAAAACGGCGATGCCAAGGCCGGCGACGGTATTTTCAGCGCCCTCGTTCCCTCAGAGAAAGTAAAGCATTATTACATTGCCGCGGAAAATGCAGAAGCCGCTGCCACCTGGCCGGAGCGGGCCTCTCAGGAGTTTTTAAAAATACAGCCGAAATAGCAACCAGGCTAAACCCATCAGCAAAACGGTACCGAAACCTATCACCAGCGAACGGCGCATCGTGGGGTGACCCTGCACCATCGCCACGCCAAACTTAAAAATGGTGTTCGACAGGGCCGCCACCATGACCACATTAGCGCCATAAAACGCCGTATCCGCTTGTTTGGCCCATTTTGCCGTACTGATGGTGATGGCATCCATGTCGGCTACTCCCGAGATAAAGCCCGAAAGGTATCCGCCCTTTTCACCAAGCCATAGCCGGGAATAATGCATAAACAACGTCACGGCGATATACAGCAGCCCGAAAAACAGGGCGTTTCGCAAGTTCAGGGGATTTCCCAGCGGCAAATTGGCCTGCTGTGCCGGCGTACCCTTATCGCGCGAATGATGCCATACCAATAACAGCGTGAAGCCAAGCATCAGCAAACAAGGCAGGGCCAGTTGCCAGGTAAGCGCCGTGTTAAAAGTGGCGGTAAGCAACAAAATACGCACATACAATACCGAGGACGACAGCAATATACCGGTACCCCACAGGCGGCTGATCGAAGGCGCCTCCCGGCTGCGCGCGGCAAACACCCAGGCAATCATAGTGCTGGAAAAAAGGCCGCCCATCAAAGCCGTCAGCAGTACGCCCCGCTGTGGCCCGGAAAATTTCAGCATCAGGTAGCCGGCAAAACTGATCGAAGAGACCAATATGATGATCCATCCCAACTCCCGGTAGTGCAGCAAATTCTCCGGCCCGAAGTACTGATTGGGTAAAACCAGAAGCAACAACAAGGCAATCACAAAAAACTTAATAAAAGCCTCCAACTCCTGATCGGTGATCTGTTTGACAAAACCATGCAACTCTTCCTTCAGGGAGAGCAGCAAAGTGGTCACCACGGCTACCGCCAGCGCCTCCGCCGGATGACCAAATGCAGCCAGCGCGCCCAGGATAAAAGCGATGGATAAGGCCAGTTCCGTTGTCAGGCCGAAGTTGCCATTCTGAGCCTGAATAAAATAAGCCGTGCCAATCAGCAAAAAAATGCCGAGCGTAACGGCTGGCAGCAGCCAGGAGAGGTACTGATCCGAAATAAATCCTACCGTAAACCCAAGAATCGCGATCAGGGGGAAGGTGCGCAGACCGGCAAAATGCCTTGTTTGCGCTTGTTGTTCATGCTCGCGTTCCAAACCAATGACCAGGCCAATGCCGGTAGCTACCAGCAGACCCTGAAAAAAAAGCGGAAGAAAATCGAGCCAGGAAGCGTTCATTATTATAGCGATGAGTGATGAGCGATGAGTGATGAGCGATGAGTGATGAGTGATGAGTGATGAGCGATGAGCGATGAGCGATGAACGAGTTCTCACTCATCGCTCATCGCTCATCACTCATTAAGCCAGTTCCACGATCGTCACGCCTTCCCCGCCTTGTTCCTGTTCGGGGTGATATATGCTCGAGATATTGCCTCCGTATTCTTTCAGTTTATGCCGTACCACTTTGCGCAGTACGCCGTCGCCTTTGCCGTGCAAAATCCGCAATAATGAGGAATTGGACAACAGGGCGTTGTCCACAAATTTTTCGAGTACTCGTAGCGCCTCTTCTTTGCTCATGCCCCGGATGTCGATCTTGGCGTCGAAAGCGGCGGCCTGCTGAATGTCGGTGCTGGTAGCGGAGGCAGCCATTTGAGTTGGTTCGGCTACCGGGAGCAAGTCGCGCATGGCAGCGGTTACTTTCAGGGCGCCCATCGTGATCACGGCTTTACCGCCTTTAATACTTTCGATGCGGCCCGTGGCGCCGCCGGCGCGCAGGCGCACAAAATCGCCCGGCTGAAGCGGGCGGGCGGCAGCGGCAGGCACGGCTTTTTCTTCCAGTTTGACTACTTCGGCGTTAATATCATCAACCTGGCGGGCTTTATCGGCACGCTCCTGCCGCAGGGTTTGGGCTACCTGTTGCACGCGCTCCAGGTTTTTTTCTTCCTTCAGCTGGCGGATCAGTTTTTCCACTTCCCGCCCGGTGTTGGCACTTTGCCGCAGTTCAAACTCTTTTTGATCCAGTTTCAGGCGTTTGCGTTTGATCTCCAGGTCCTGGTGCAGGCTGTCGTAAGTTTTGATCAGCCGTTCGAGCGATTGTTCTTTTTCCTGGACGGATTGCAGGCGCTCTTCCAGTTCCTGTTTTTCCCGTTGCAGTTCGATAAGCAGGTCGTCCACGGCAGTTTCGCTGCCCGTGCGGTTGCGGGCGTAATCGATGATATCTTTGGACAAGCCGCTTTTACCGGCAATTTCAAAGGCATAACTGCTGCCGGGCCGCCCTATCTTCAGTTCGTAGGTAGGCGAAAGCGTGTCTTTGTCGAAGTGCATGTTGCCATTGAGGATACCGGGATTGCGGAACGCGAACACTTTGAGGTTGGAATAGTGGGTGGTCACGACGGCGAAAACGCCTTTGCGGTATAGTGCGCGCAGGATGGCCTCGGCTATGGCGCCGCCGGGTTTGGGGTCGGTGCCGCTGCCCATTTCATCCACCAGCACCAGGGTGCGCGGATTGGCTTTGGCCAGGAAAACACGGGCGTTTTGCAAGCGGGATGAATAAGTGCTCAGGTCATCATCGAGGCTTTGCTGGTCGCCGATATCGGCAAAAATTTGTTCAAATATGCCGAATTCACTGAGTTCGTGCACAGGTACCAACAGGCCGCTTTGTACCATCAACTGCATCAGTCCCACCGATTTCATGGCCACCGATTTTCCGCCGGCATTCGGTCCGGACAATACCAGGATATGGTTCTCCGCATTCAGGCGCAATTCAAAAGGCACGGTTTTGCGGCCGAGGCCTTTATTTTTCAGGTAAAGCAATGGGTGGTAGCCTTTCCGGATACCGATTTGCGGTTTTTCCTTCAGCACCGGCATACCGGCACGCATGGCAAGCGCCAACCGGGCTTTGGCCTGAATGACATCGAAGCGGATCAGGGTGTCGAGGTATTGGCGCAGCATAGGGCTGTAGGGCCGGATTTGTTCGCTCAGGTCGCGCAGAATGCGAAATATTTCGCGCCGCTCTTCGCTTTCCAGGTCGAAAATATCGTTGTTGATCTCGATAACGCCTTCCGGCTCGATAAACACTGTGCGACCGGTATCGCTTTCATCGTGAATGATCCCCCGGATTTTGCGTTTGTGCTCGGCGGGCGCCGACAGTACGCGCCGGCCATTTCGAAAACTTTCCGGCGTATCCGACAACCAGCCTTTGGAGCGGTACTCCTGGATGATTTGCCGGAAGCGGTGATCCAGTTCGCGCACTTTATGTTGCATTTCGCGCCGGATACGCATCAGTTCAGGGGAGGCATCGGGTCGGATTTCCCCTTTCTCATCAAAAACGGCATGAATGGCCCGGATCAGCCCTTCGTCGAACGACATGGTACGAACGATGTCGTACAGGCGGGGGTAAATTTCCTTTTTTACGCCGGTAAAGAACTTGAAAATGTCGCGCATCAGCAGCAAAATCCGTACAATACGCTGAAACGCCTCGGCCTGCAGGGTATATCCCGGAATGTCGAGCATACGCAGGTCGGGCCGCAGGTCGGCGTAGGTTTCTATCGGGAAGCGGTCGTTTTTTTCCAAACAGAGTTTGTATTCCCGTATCTCCCGCAGCCAAAGGTCTATTTGGGAAAAGGAAGTGGAAGGATTTAATGCCTGCAGTTCAGCGGCAGCCATTGGGGTCAGGGCTTCTTTCTCCAGCAAGTCCAGTACTTTATCGAATTCGAGTTTCTGAAAAACGTCGCGCGGTTCAAAGTTCATTTCTTTCGGCATATTGGTCGCAAAAATACCGATCCCGTAACAATTTACGGCCAGGGAAGTTCCCGAAGACCGTTCTTTATTGCCGGAGCAGGATATATTCACTGTCGGTAACTGTCATTTTTGTCCAAAAAAACAAAGCGGCCTTTTTGATTTGATACTTTTGCACCTGTTTTCAATTAAAATCACCTTCCTATGCTAAAAAAATTACTCCTTTCCGTTCTCGCCTTTGCCTGTTTGTCGCCGGTTTTTGCCCAGCACAAACGGCGGGTGCTCATTGAAGAGTTTACCAATGCTTCCTGTCCGCCCTGCGCGTCGCAAAACCCGACGTTCAATGCGACCATTAACGCCAACATCCAGTACCTGACACCGCTCAAGTACCAGGCGCCGTTTCCGGGATTTGACCCGATGAACCAGCAAAACCCAACAGAAGTAGCAACCCGTCTGTCCTATTACGATG
>JAKLJF010000483.1 GCA_023151335.1 Thermoanaerobaculia bacterium
GTTTCAGGATTCGTTCAGCGTTAGTTGGGTGATCAGCCGGCGTTTATCCCTGGGCGCCCGCGCAACGGTGAACGCTCAACTACAACAGTTATTCCTGCTGTCCACACCCAAC
The DNA here is from genome assembly GCA_023151335.1 of Thermoanaerobaculia bacterium. Lineage (GTDB taxonomy): Bacteria > Bacteroidota > Bacteroidia > Chitinophagales > Saprospiraceae > M3007. Next base: position 113 of record JAKLJF010000483.1, read on the forward strand.
CTGTGGGTTTTTGAACAGCGCGATCAGTGGATCGGTGAAGGCGTGTTGGAACTAAATTGTTACATGCACCCGCGCCTGCGCGCTTTTGGCTGGGCAGGCATGTATTACCAAAGATTCACCAACCGCGGCGCGGTTGTATTTGATGGCGACGGCAGTCTGACTCCTATCACCCACCCCACGGGCGCCGGGCCGGAATCCTACTCGGACTGGCATGGAGAACTGGGCTTGCAATACGTCATGTCACCGCTGCGCCAGATACGCCTGCGACACCGCTTCAGCCCCAATTATTTAACCGTGACCACACCACCGGGAGCATTCCCGGTAACGGAGAGCGTCGGCAACCTGACACAGCTGGAAATTATTTTTACCCTTGGCGGCGGCGGAAAGGCGCCGAAAGGAACGCTCTAAACCCCCTCTAAACCATCTAAACCATCTAAACCCCATCTAAACCCCCTCTAAACCATCTAAACCAAACACTGTAACTCCCATGAAAAAATTAACCTTTTCCGTGTTGTGCATTTTTTTCGGCGCATTTCCCGGCGCCGGATCCGAGAGTGTTCATACGCCGGTGTCAACTTCATACACGGCTATGCCCCCGGCCCCTCCCCAATCCCCCAAAACGCTGGAAGCCCTCCGCCTCGAATGCTACCCTACCCTCGACGGACAACTCACGGACTCCTGCTGGCAACAGGCGCCGGTTCTGGAGGAGTTTACCACTTCCACGCCGGTATTCGGCAAGCAGCCCCTGGGTCGTACAGAAGTCCGGGTCTTTTATACGGAAACGGCGCTTTACGTTGCCGCCCGTTGTTTTAATGCCAAAACCGGCAGGATACGCGACGACGCCGGCATCCGCGACGGCGAACTGACGGGCGACTGGTTCCAACTCAGTCTCGACACCTGGAACGACAAGCGCCTGGCCTTCGATTTTACGGTTTCGGCCGCGGGCGTACCGTACGACTCCCGTAATGCCTCCGGCTGGAACGCCAACTGGCAAAGTGCCGTGTCAATCCAGACCGACGGCTGGACGCTTGAAATGCGCATCCCCTTCACGGCACTTCGCTTCCCCCGCAAAGCAGAACAAAAATGGGGTCTTCAACTTACCCGCTTCGATCGTGCCACGGGCGAAACCTCCACCTGGAACCCGCACGATCCACTGGTGCAGGACCGGGTACTCCAATTCGGAACGCTTGACGGACTCCGCGACCTGCATCAGGCCCGGCGGCTGGGGCTGTCGGCTTATTCCAATATGAGCCTGCGTACCGAGGCAAATCCTTTCTTGGTAGAAGGTATATCCCAAACCATTAGCCTCGACGGGCGGATCGGCCTGAACGAAAGCGCCACGCTCGATTTTACCTTGTTGCCACCCACGGAGGCCATAACAGCCCCGGATAAAATCATTCCGAACCCGGAGGTCGATTTCCGGCACAATATACGGTTGAGGGAACCCCGCCAGTTTTTTCAGGAAGAAAGCGACCTGTTTGATAAAAATTCGCGACTGGAATACAATCCCGTCGTGTATTGGACGCCTTTTCTGAACGATCACCCCCTTGGCCCGGGCGAGCGTTATACCGGCGGCAGCGAATCCAAAATCCTGCACGCGGCCAAACTCACGGCCCGTACCAAAGGCAACTGGCGTTTCGGGGTGTACAACGCCTTCCTGGGGCCGGTAAAAGCGACCGTCGGGGACGATCAGACCCGGGAGGCATACACCAAAACCCTTCAGGCTTTTTCTAACTACAATTACACCTCGGCCGAGTACGTGCTGCCCAACAATGGGTTTATCCAAGTATCCAACGCCAGCTTGCTGGCCGGCCCAAACCTGACGACCGCCGCCCCGCAACTCGATTTCCGCCTGCGCAACCGGAGTAACGCCTTGGAGCTGGGCGGAACGGGGCAAGTGGTCTACGAACAAACGGATACCGTCCGGCAAAAACATTATAATTACGGCATCCGGCTGGCGCGCGTCAACCGGCGCTGGGGCTGGGCCGCATCCCTGAATGAACAATACCGGCCGGCAAAAGGCAATAACCCGGCAACCTTGTACGGAACGGCCACAGCGGGCGCCAACTACCGGAATTTTCGCCCACGCGGGCCGTTTCTGAACTTCGAGGGCGCCCTGACAGCCTATTTGAACTATATCAATAAAGTCAGCCTGCCGGAGGATGCCCTGAATATTTTTGGCCATGTCGCCGTCACCAACCGCCGTTTTCAGCGCCTGACCCTGGATTTTAGCGTCCGACCCTATTCAATCCGCCAGGCCTACCATAACGGCAACACCACCCTGTATCGCCGGGCAGCGCCGTTGGTGAATCCGGGATTTTCATTTACCACCGACCAGCGAAAGCGGTTTATCACTGCCACCAGTTTGTATGTCTCGGCCAATACAACCGGGGAAATACATTTCGCATCACTCGCCGTTCAACCTTCCTGGGTGATCGGGCGGCGCCTGCGGCTGCAGGCCGACCTGGAAACGCGGGCCTGGCTCAACCAACTCAATGCACTGTCGGTAATTGGACGCTGGATTTTTCAGCGAACCGACGAATGGGCCCTGGCCGGCCGCCTCAACCTGCACTGGTACCCCGCCGAAAAACTGCTGCTCTTCGGATATATCTCCGCGCAAGGGGCAAAAATCACCCGGCGCGAAACGGTGGAAATGCTGGATACAGACCGACTCGTACCCGTCGACTGGCCCTTGTCGGCAATCGGCGATTCGCCCGTTTACGGCGAAGCGGCGCTCGGCTTTCAATACTTTTTTACGCCGCTCAGTCAGATCCGTTTTCAACACGTTTTCGGCGATGACGAATCCCTGTATTACCGCAACAAACCATCGCCGGATTATTATTACCGGACCAGGGGCAGGACGGAACTGACGCTGGTTTATTTCCTGGACGGGGCGCGGAAGCGGAGGGGGGCGGCGCGGTGAAATTTTAATCACCCTGATGCAGGAGCAGCCGCTTTCAAAAGAGTCGCTCGCGAACGGGGTAATTTTTCAGGTTACACATTTGGTTTTAACAAAACCGATCCGGGCGGGCGGGAGATCGGGTATGCCCCGGTCGCGCCGTGTGGAAAACTTCTCGCGGTGAAGCCCGCAATTCTCCGCCGAAAGATCGTACTTTTGCAAAGCCATGAGCCACTTTGTCGTTTCCGCCCGTAAATACCGCCCGCAGCGTTTTGAGGACGTGGTGGGCCAGCAGCACGTAGCCCAGACGCTGAAAAACGCCCTGGCCACCGACCACGTGGCGCACGCGTTCCTGTTCTGCGGGCCCCGCGGCGTGGGTAAAACCACTTGCGCGCGTATACTGGCAAAAATACTCAATTGCGAGAACAGAACCCCGGACAACGAGGCTTGTAACCAGTGCCCTTCCTGCACGGCTTTTAATGAAGATGCTTCCTGGAACATCTTCGAACTGGACGCCGCCTCCAACAACAGCGTCGACGACATCCGCGCATTGGTCGACAAGGTGCGGGTACCGCCGCAACGGGGCAAGTTCAAGGTATACATCATCGACGAGGTGCACATGTTGTCGCAGTCGGCTTTCAACGCGTTTTTGAAAACGCTGGAAGAACCGCCGCCTTACGCGATTTTTATCCTCGCCACCACCGAAAAACACAAGATCATCCCCACCATCCTGTCGCGTTGCCAGATATTCGATTTTCGCCGGATCAGCGTGGGCGACATGGTGCTGCACCTCAAAAGTATTTGCGCCAAAGAAGGCATCGAAGCCGAGGAGGACGCCCTGCACATCATCGCCCAAAAGGCCGACGGCGCCCTGCGCGACGCCCTCTCGATCTTCGACCGCATCGGCAGCGCCGCGGCGGGCAAAAAAATCCGCTACGACGACGTCATCGACAACCTGAACGTACTCGACTACGACTACTATTTTCAGGTGACCGACGCCCTGCTGGCCGAAGACGCGCCGGCTATTCTGAATCTTTTCGACCTGATCCTGCGCAAAGGTTTTGAGCCGGAAGTATTCCTCACCGGCCTGGCCGAACACCTGCGCAATATCCTCGTGTGCAAAGACGAAAGCACGCTCGCCCTGCTCGAAGTGGGCGAAAGCCTGCGCGAACGCTACCGCCGGCAGGCCGCGCTGTCGCCAAATTCTTTCCTGCTCAGCGCCCTCAACATCGCCAACGACTGCGACGTTAACCTGAAAATGGCCCGCCACAAACGATTGCACCTCGAAATGGCGCTCCTGAAAATGTGCTATATCAACCGGGCCGTGCAGGCAGCCAGCCTGCTGGAAAAAAAAACGGCTGACCTGACGGTCGACGGTCGACGGTCGACGGTGGACGGTCGACGGTCGACGGTCGACGGTACCGGGGCGCCATCACCGCCGACCGTTGACCGTCCACCGTCTACCGTCCACCGTCCACCGCCTCCCGTCACCCGTTCACCGTCCATCGTTTCCAATGCGGCAGAGTTGAGTCAGGAGGCCATGAGCGCCCTGAATACCGAGCTCCGGCTCGGCTTGAAACGCGCCGA
>JAKLJF010000484.1 GCA_023151335.1 Thermoanaerobaculia bacterium
CGGATTGCGTTGGTTGGTGGTGGGCACGAGGTAGGAGAAATTCAGACCGAAAATATTGTATTTAACGCCCAGGCCGAGGCTGAAATATTTGCGGTTGCCCTTGGAATAATGTTCGAAGAAATATCCGGCGCGAACGGCAAACTGGTCGTCGTACCAGTATTCGGCGCCGATGCCGGTAGTGATCTCTTTCAATTCCTCGCTGAAACCGCCGGGAGCGTCGCCGAAGGACTTGAACACGCCGCGTACCGAGGAATACTGTTTGTAGTCGGGTATTTGGTCGCCGTCTTCGTCGACGTCGGGTCGTGGGGTGGGCACCAGCAGTTTGTTGAAGTCGGTGGTGAAAGTCAGCGTGTTGTATTCGTCCAGGTTGAACTTCCAGCCCAAGCCAATACCCAGGTTGGTGGGGATGTAGTCGCGATTGACCGAGTTGGTGTACGTGATTTTGGAACCCAGGTTGCTGATAGCGGCGCCTATAGTAAGTTCGCTGCCGTTTTTGGTGACTTTGACGGGGGTTTTATACGTCAGCGACAGATCGGCGGCGCCGGCTACGCCGGGGCGGATTTCGTTGCCTTCCACGATCTGACCCGTGGCCAGGTTGGAAAATATGAACTTAGCGCCAATCGCAGCCGACATTTTATCCGACAGCTTACGGGCATAGGCGCCGGTGAACTCGAATTCGTTGGGCCGGCCTTGGCCGAGTGAACCGCCGTTTTCATCGGTAAACTCGATGTCGCCCAGGGAGAAGTACCGCAGGCTGGCGCCAATGGTCTGGAGTTTGTCGAGCTGGACATACCCCGATAGGTAGGCCAGGTAAACATCCTGCAGGCCGAGGTTGCGCATCCAGGGCGTATAAGTGGCGGAAATCGATACTTTTTTATTGGCAAAAGCCAGTTTCGACTGGTTGTAGTGCATACCGTTGGGGTCCGTCGAGGTGGCGATACCCACATCGCCCATGGCGCCGCCGCGGGCATCGGGTACAATACGCAAAAAGGGAACGGCGGAGGTTACCGCGTTGGCGCATCTGTCGAATGACTCGAAATATTGTCCGGTATTTGGATCGTAGTAATACCCTTTCCCATCCACACATCTGTATCCGCCGGCTGGTTGCGCCTGAACTGCAGCTGCCGCTACAACCAAACAGAACAGGAGCAGCGATTGTGCAAAGGCCTTTCTCATAACAACAATAAATTTTTTTAGTGGCAAAATGTTTTGCTTTGCCGGAACAACTCCGGTCGACAGCAAAAAAGCGTGCAAAAATACGGGTTCCGCGCGATATTCCGGCTGTCCGATTGCTTTGACGCCATTGCAGGGGCAGCGGTTGTCTGGACGCCAAAGAAAATGTGATCCAATCCGTCCCGAGTCCTCGGGATAATCCGCAATCTACTTCTGCCCCATCCCCTCAAACTTCTTCAAATCTTCCTCCCCGCCGGCTTCATCGCCCAGTTGTTTGCGCACGTTGCCGCGAGCGCGGTAGGCGCGGGTGAAATCGGGCGCCAGTTCGAGGGCTTTGTTCAGGTCGGCGAGGGCTTCCTGGTAGCGGTTGAGGTTTACGTAAGTGAGGGCGCGGTTGTAATAGATATCGGGTTCATTGGGGTATTTTTCGAGGTACTTGTTCAGATCGGCGAGGGAAGCGTCGAATTGCTGGGCCATACCCAGCAGGCCGCCGCGGTATTTGTATGCTTCGATCAGGTCGGGATTCATGCTGATGGCTTTGTTGAAATCTTCCAGCGCCTTACGGCCTTCGCCCCGGTCGCCGAGGGCCATGCCGCGCCAGAGGTACGCTTTTCCAAAATTGTCGCCCTGCGCCGCCATCGCTTTTTCGATCAGGGTGACGGTGTCGCGCCAGTCGCGGATACGCAGCCAGGAAGTGACAAACCAGATCAGGGGCAATACGATCAGCAGCGCCCAGGCAGCGCCTACCTGAGCCGGTTTTTTTTCGCGGAAAAAACCGGGCAAACCAGCCAGCATGGCAAATATGCCCAGGCAGGCCAGGTAATTATAGCGGTCGGAGCGCAGTTCAAAAGTGCCGATGGTGTAAAAAGGCAGGGCAAAAAGGATATTAGCGAGGTAAAACAATACGCCGCGAAATACGAAAGGCGCCTGCTCGCGGCTGCGCCAAACCCACCACAACAGCCCGGCCAGGACTACGGGAGCCGCGTAGTAAGTCCAGGGCCAGCCGCCGGAGGCGGTTTTTTCAAAGGGGTACCATATACTCAGCCCGAACGGCGCGATCAGTTTGGTCCAGTAGAACAGCAGGGTATGACAGGCCATGAGGGCGCGGTCGGCAATGGAAAATCCGCCCGCCAGGGCGCCCACGTCGTGGCCGGCCTGTGCGCGGGTGTAAAACGTGAACAGGCCAAAACCCAGCGCCAGCGCGAAAAACGGCGCTTTTTCCAGCAGCGATTGCCGGCTGAACGGCGGGCGCTTCAGCCACAGGTCGACGGCCAGCAGGCTGAGCGGCAGGGCGACGGCAGCCGATTTGGACAAACAGGCCAGCACAAAAAAGCCAAGCGCCAGCCAGTAGTTTTTGCCCAGGGTTTCCTCCCGCGTGTGCCGGACGTAGGCGTCGAGGGCCAGCAAAGAAAACAGCGCGAACAGGGGCGTACTGAAAGCGGCGATCCAGGACACGGCTTCCACCTGCATGGGATGGATGGCAAAAAACAACGCGATCAGAAACGCCACCGTGGCGTCGCCTTCCAGGCGGCGGAACAAACGGAACACCAGGAATGCGTTGGCGGCATGCGCCAGGGCGCTGAATAGATGAAACCACAGCGCCTTGCCGTCGCCCAGCGCATTGGCCATGGCGTACCCCATCCAGGTGAGCGGCGCGTACATGCCGAGGTTAAACTGCGTAAAAACGGCGAGAGAGAAGTTTTTTACGGCCGGATTGTCCACTGTGGCCGAATGATCGTCCATGGCCACCATCGGGTTTCCGAAGCCGGTGGCGAATAATAAAAAGGCCAGTCCTGCCGCTACCCAGGGCATCCAGCGCTCCGGTGCAGCGTTTGTTTTTACCTTTGGGGCGTTTTTGGCCGAAGATGTTTTTTTTGAAATTTGTTTTGCCATCGGGAAATGCCGTTTTTTGCGGGCGGCAAATTACGCCATCATCTATAATTTGTTAATCTTAACTTTTCTTATGAAAAAATCCTCCCTTTACAACAGCGTATCGAAAATCCGCGCTGTCGCGGTTGTTTCCCTTTTGTTTTTGGGCGCTCTGACGCTCCGGGCCCAATATACCGGCCCACGGTTGTTTCTCGACGTACCCCACATTTATTTTTCCGCCCCCGACGCCGAAAACATCGGCCACCGCCTTGGCGCAGGCGCCGAGGTGGCTATGAACGTCGGTACGCACTGGAGCGTGGCCCGCTTGGGCGCAGGTACCACCTTTACTTTCGATCCCCAGGCCGAAGAATTTAACAAAACCACTTTATGGGGGCCGTATGCCCTGCTGGAAGCCGGCGCAGGCCTGTACCGCACCAACGGCAACCAATGCGCCAAAGACCGCGCCAGCGCTTTTACGGCTATCGGCAAAGTGGGTACGCGTTACGATTTCAACAAAAAGGCAGTACCGGTGGACACGCCGGAAGACAGCCCCAAGCAGATCGATTTTACCGTTGGGGCCGAGTTAGGATATTTCTACATCCGCGATGAATTCCGCAACCTGGAAGTAGTCGCCTCCGGCAATTATCTGCTCAATGCCAAAGCTTTTTCCGCTACTTTCGGGCTGAAGTTTTTCCTGAATCTGCGGGCGCGCAGCAGGTAACAATGGTAATCGGTAACAGACCCGCGGGTTTTAGACCTGAATTCAAATACTTCGCTTTTGGACTACTGGAAATACACCATCCACACCGCCCCTGAAACCGCTGAAATCCTGCTGGCTTACCTGTCCGAAGCCCCCTTCGATACGTTTGAAGAAACGCCGGATGGGCTGAACGCTTATCTTCAGGCCGATTCTGCTCCGTCCGGCGTTTCCAATACTCCGGAAACGCCGGACGGAGTTGAGGCGATAGATGCCTTATTATCCGGGCTTCAATCCGAATTTCAGTTTTCCTGGTCCAGGGCTTTTCTCCCCGCCCAGAATTGGAACGAAATCTGGGAGTCCAATTTTCAGCCGGTGATCGTGGAGGATTTTTGCGCCGTGCGCGCCGATTTCCACGCCCCTATTGCCGGCGTTCAACACGAACTGGTCATTAATCCCAAAATGGCGTTCGGCACCGGCCACCACGAAACTACCTGGATGTGCCTGCGCGCCCTGCGCGGGCTGCCCTGCCGGGGCGCCCGCCTGCTCGACTACGGTTGTGGCACCGGGGTGTTGGCCATTCTCGCTGCCCGTCTGGGCGCCGCCAACGTGGAAGCCGTCGACATCGAGGAAGAATCGTACCGGAATACCCTGGAAAACAGCGCCGTCAACGGCGTAAGCGAACAAATCACCGCCCGGCTCGGCACGCTCGACGCCGTGCAGGGCCGCGACTTCGACGGCATTCTGGCCAATATCAACCGCAATGTGATCCTCGATTCGCTGCCCCGGCTGGCAGAATTGCTCCGGCCCGGTGGCTGGCTGCTGGTATCGGGTATTTTGGAGCAG
>JAKLJF010000485.1 GCA_023151335.1 Thermoanaerobaculia bacterium
TAAAACCGAAGCCGTAACCCCTGAAGAGTTGGCGAAAATTAAAAAGATCCTGGTTAAAAACCTGGGAACAAACTATCTCGATGCCGGGTGGAAAGCCGTGTTGAAGGAAGGTGCCGCGGACCTGGACTATTCGCCCAAAGAATTGGCAAGAATTCTGGTGGAATGGGAGGAAACCATGAAAGAAGCATATCCGACGATCTGGGCTTCATACCAGGCAGAATTCGAAGCCCACACTGAAAAAACCAAGTTGTCGAAAGGCTTATTGGAACAACAAGCCGTGAAGAAAGGGGGAGCCATAGGCGATTTGGGGGCCGATGATAAGATCATGAAAAGCTGGGTGATCGGAGAACGGAACAATCGCGCCTATGCAAAGGGCTTGGTCGCGATCAAGGCAGGCGACGAATCCGAAGGAGAAGGGCATTATAAACTGGCTAAAACCCAATACAATGCGGGCCGGGTGGCTGCACAGGCCGACACGCCCCTCGACCTGGCATCTTCAGATGCATTCAAGCACGGCTATCAAGACTATGAACAGGGCCGCACAGATGCGGAGGCCGATCCTGTCAGGCCTTTGCCTGGTGGGCACAATTTGGCCTACAACGTTGCTTACAAGGAATACCTGGAAGGATACCAGGCAGCATCAAATACGCCGGATACAGCCCTCGCTGACAACAGCCGGAAAGCCTATACAGCCGGTTACAACGCATACCGAAACGGATACCTGGCTGCCAGGGCGCAACCCGGAGTAGCACTGGCAGTTCCCCTTTCGCCCGCCTATACCACTGCTTATACGGAATATCAAAACGGCTATCAGGCGGCACTGGCGATGCCTGGTGTGATTTTATTCGGCGGTCATTCCGCCGCCTACATGAAAGCATATAATGATTTCCAGCAAGGATATTCCGCGGCAGTGGCTACTCCGGATGCCCCCATGGCGCATAGCCCTTCGCAAGCCTACACCAATGGCTACGCACAATACAAAAACGGTTATGAGGCCGCGGTGGCAACTCCCCTGGTGGTGCTGGCCGGTTTGCATCCTCAAGCCTACACAAATGGATACATCCATTACCGGAATGGGTATCTGAATGCATTCCAAAATGCCGGCTTACCGATTTTTATCCATAGAGCCTATCAATTGGGGGATGCAGCCGGTACAAATCAACGCCATGCTAATCAAAATGCTGTTAACTCCGGAAAGCGCCGGAAATTTTGAATATCGCTGACCTTGGCGCCGCTGTGCGCCGCCTGAGCAATCAGGCCGGGAAGGGGCGATTAGTGAATCTGTGGAATTAATTTTTCCTGAACACTGAATCGCCACTATCCCTCCATGATTTCAAAATTTATTCAATACAACCTGCCGAACAGAAACCGCATTTCCAACCGATAACCGCAGCAAATACAACCCCGCCGGCAAACCGTCCAAATCCAGCGTGCACCCGCCCATACCATCAAAAATTATCTCCCCGGATCGACATACGCGGCCTGCCACATCAGTCAATATAAATACCGTCCTTTCAGTCGCCTGCGCACTGCCAATTTCCACCCATACCCGCCCATCGGTAGGGTTGGGAAACAGACGGAACAGCTCAGGCGTCAGCCGTTCCTTCGCGCTGACCAAAGCCGGTACCTGGAAGGTCTGCAACAACGAAGGACATTCGTTGGCATCCGTAACCTGAAGGGTATAATTGCCTGGAGCAAGTCCTTCCACATCTTCCGTTTCGCCCACGATCTGACCGTTTTCGTCAGTCCACAGAAAATAATAAGGCGGGGCGCCGCCGGAAACACTGACACGGATCGAACCGGTGAACAGGCCGGGAACCGTACCGGTGATCTGATCAGTTGTCAGCGTGATGGGTTCCGGGGCGTACACGGGCAGACACAGGTTCCGGACGACACATTCTTTTTCATCCATGATACGGGCGCAATAGGCGCCGGCAGGTAGTCCTTCGATAACGAAACCCGTATGTCCATTTTCCCATATCACTTTGTAGAGCGTTGGATCATCTGCGATAAAAACGGCAGCGCTGCCGTCTGAAAATCCCGGGCAAGTGACGTTCCTGACTTCGCTCTTTACTTCGGGGGCTTCTGCCGGCATCACACCGATCGTGATCATATCCAAACCGGGCGCTCCTTTTGCCGACGCATATTCGGCCTCCAGCGCGATGTGAAACACGGTGCAGGCCGCTGTGCCCGCGGGAATCAATATGGGTACCAGCATAGTGGTGTCGCGGCCGGCGGCCAACATGACCGGCTCCAGATGGATCACTTCTTCAAAAGGCTGAAGCAAACGCAGGCGGGGCAAAATCAAATCCATGCCGCCGTCGTGGCTCAGGTTCAGTATCGAAAACTGAACCGTAACCCATTGATCGAAGGGCGATTCGGGCACGAAACTTTGGTCGTTGCCGGTGGTTTTGATCGAAGACTCTTCTTTTTCCGGGCATTTTTCGCAGGCAAAGTGATAAGTGAAGGATTCTTTGCCGCCGGAAACAATTTTGTCCGAGCTGGCAATTTTATAATCGACGGATACGTGATACGTCCAGGTATCCGTACCCGGACAGGTCAGGAATTTGTTGGGCACTTTGATATCCTTCACCACGGGCTTGGTGGAGTTTCCGTCAAAAATCGTTGTGTTTACGCCGTTCGGGGCGGTCACTTCTATCTTTTTGATCGTATCTCCGGAGTGTGCCGGCGACACCGTGAGTTCGAAGCTGAGTTCGGCAGACGTCCAGAGGCAATCGCCGTCGCAGTTGGCGCCGCTGCAAATCCGTTTGAGGTGCACTGTTTTGTTTTGCGGGAAAGAAACGGAGGAGATGTTGACCTGGGCATGCAAATCCGGGGACAGGCCACAAAATGCCACCAAGCCTGCCAGGAAAAACAATTTTATGTTGGAAGCAGTAGCGTAAACCGCCGGGAGGAAAGGAGAAAGATCATGCTTTACGAATGGCATATTTTTCATAACTAATGGATTTTATAGTGGAAAAAAGATGGCTGGTTTGTGTTGTTCTCCCCCCTACCCCTGTAGGGGAGAGAACAACACTCGCCTGCTCAAAAGACCCGTTTCGGGAAATTGCCGTTGAAATAACCCAACTCGCCCACGGCATCATAAGCACGGCCCAGGTAGCCGTCGAAGGCGCCGGCGACCAGTATTTTGGCCGAAGGGCCAAATCCGCTGGCGGCAACGGGCCAGCCCAGGTTGAAGCCCGTGCCGGGGTTGCTGATGCTGGGGTGAATCCAGCCGCCATATACTTTTACCGATTCGCGATCGGCGTTGGCCGGCAGGTTGTACAGCACCCGCAGGAGCAGATATACCTTTGACATGGCGTCTATTTCTTCGTCAGTACCGGAAAAAACCAGTGTATACTGGCCGAGCGACAATTGCAATTGTTGGGTGGGCAGTGACGCGATTTCCGTGGCGATGGCGCGCAACTGTTCCGATTCGGCGGCGGTATACCCATCCGTCCAGGCTGGTATTCCGTCGTCGATCAGATGCCCGATGGGATCCAGCAAAGTCCGGTCGGCGATTTTGCCTTTGACCGGTTGGTTCACTTCCGGTGTGGTGGTTTGGGTGGTGGTTTTTTTGTCGTCGCAGCATACCCAGGTGGTATTGAGGTCGTGGCTCAGGGCATCCTTATCGTCCCAGAAATCCGGTTTTTCTTTGGTGGAGGGCAGGCCGCCGGCATACGTATCGCGGTTGTTTTTCTTGAAGGTATCCGGCAATTTCTGATCGGCAAAAAACTTGACCTGTCCTTTGACATCTTTTGACCCTTTGGAATCGGGATATGCGGGCGAACGGTACATGTCGTCGTAAGTGCCGTTGCCGAGGTACCAGAGGGAGTCGGTATTTCGCGGCAGCAATACTTCCCAGGCTTCCCAATACGTCAGGGTATTGTCGATCCGTTTGGAGTCGTCGCAATGGTTTACTTTTTCTGCGAAGGTGATCTTTTGCACCACCCAGCCTTTTTGTTTATCGGCGTCTTTCAGTTTGAATTTTACCCGCCATTCGAATCCGCCGCAATCCTCTTTTTCAGGGCCTTTAACGGTTTCAATGGACAATGACGGTTTGGCGGCCGGTGCGGGCGCCTCCTGATCTTTTTCACAGGCCGGCAACAGGAAGAATACGAGCAGGAAAGTGGAACTGATCTTTAACAGCGTTTTCATACAGTAATGATTTGTGCGGTGAATAATGGCTTTGTTTTCCGGTGTTTTGCGCAAAACCCGGAACAAAGGTGTGGCCCGCCGGCAGGGCGTGCCAGTACAGTTTTAGCCACATTTTTAAGGTAAAAAGGCGCGGGAACAGGTGTTGGCCCCTATTTAATTTTAGCACAAGTTACTGTAATACAGATAGTTGCAATTTGTACACCAAAACAGTATTTTCTAATTTTATAACTATTTGAGTAAAGGCAGCGCCCCGTAATATTTGTGGTCATTAATGTCCGAAATCTACCTGCGAAAACCGGGTATAACCGGTTGGCTATTTAATACTGCTTTGTCACTTTAAAACACATGTCGATCCCGAAGTCACGGGATCGACATCTGTATTAAAGTGACAAAGTAATATTAACCCAA
>JAKLJF010000486.1 GCA_023151335.1 Thermoanaerobaculia bacterium
GGGAGTCCGCCGCGGCGGAAGGGGTCGGGTTTCACGCGCAAGGCGAAAAGCCTAAAATCCTTAAGTCAACGGCATTGGGGTTTAGAGGGTTTAGGGGGCGTGGCGGAAGAAGGCTCAAACATATAAAAAATCCGCCCTGCATGCGATACCCCTCCCGCCAAACCAGTCAAAAAACCGGGCGAACGGGACGAATTTCCACACAGGGCGGATTTTTTTTACGACCTCAAAATAGTTTGGAGTGAGCCCTCTAAACTATCTAAACCCTCTAAACTATCTAAACCCTCTAAACTATCTAAACCCTCTAAACCTCATAAACCTTCATAAACCCTCATAAACCCCCTCATCCCCCCTCACTGCAGCACCACTTCTCTTTCAGCCATCATCTTGCGGATATTGATGAGGGCATAGCGCATACGGCCGAGGGCGGTATTGATGCTGACACGGGTCAGGGAAGCAATTTCTTTGAAGCTCATATCGGCATAATGCCGGAGAATCACGACTTCGCGTTGTTCGGCTGGCAGGGCGTCGACGAGGCGGCGGATGCGGTTATGCATTTCACTGCGCATGATCTGGGTGTCGGGGCCGTCGTCGCTGAGGCGAAGCACGTCGAAAATATCGAATTCTTCGGTGGGATTGATGTGCGAGCGGCGTTTGTTGCGGCGGTGGTAGTCCACGCACATGTTATAGGCAATACGCATGGCCCACTGTACGAATTTGCCTTCGTGGTTGTATTTGCCCTTGCGCAGGGTGTCAATGATCTTGATAAAGACTTCCTGAAAGATGTCTTCGGCGAGTGCCTGATCTTTGACAAACAAATAAATGGAAGTGTAAATTTTCGCTTTGTAGCGGTGGAGGAGGGTTTCGAAGGCTTGTTCATCACCATCTACGTAGCGGGCGATCAGTTCATGATCGTTGACCATCGGCATAACTTGCATGAGCAAAGGATTTGTTTTGCTGTTTTACCAGTTAAATAAGAGCATTTAAAAGGTGTACAAGTTTTAGCCGATACGCAGAGAATTTTTTTATAAAAGCAGGTGAAGAACTGATTTGAGAAGTCAAAAGTAGGCAGTTATTGTTTGCGGGCAAAAAAAATTTAAAATTTTAACATTTTTTAACGAACATTCAGGCAACCAAATAAAGATGCAGTCAAAATACGACACTTTATACTACTTTTGCGGCAGTTTTCCATGGAAACAGCCATAATACTCATCCTCATCGTCCTGCATGCATTTCTGGTGCTGGGCGAAATCGCCCTGATTACGGTCAAAAGAGCCAAATTGGAAAGCGAAAAGGCGAAGGGCCGCCGGAGCGCGGCTATTGCGCTCGATGTGCTGGACAATATGGATGAATACCTGTTGGCCATGCAGATCGGTATAACGCTGATCAGCATTGTGCTGGGTGCGTACAGCGGGTTGAAGATCGGCGCCCTACTGGCCCCGGCGATAGCGCAATTTCCCGTTTTGGCGCCTTATGCCAGTCATATTTCCGTTTCCACTGTTATCCTTTTTATCGCTTATTTATCCCTGGTGATCGGACAGGTTGCACCGCAATACATCGCCACCCAGCATGCAGATTCGCTGGCGCTGGTTTGCGCACCCGTGATGCTGTGGATGAGGCGGCTCACCAAACCGATAGCCTGGTTTTTGCGCTGGTCGGCCAAACTTTTTCTGCGACTGTTTTTTATAAAGCCCGGCGAACAGCAAAATATTTCGGAAGAGGAAATCAAAATGATGGTGAAGATTGCCAATCAGCAGGGGGTACTGGAAGAAAAGGAAAGCGAATTTATCCAGAATATCCTGCGTTTTGCCGACCGCGATGCCTATACGATCATGACCCACCGGAACGACGTGGAATGGCTCGACGTACTGGCAGACGCGGCGGAAAATGACCGGATCATCCGGGAAAGCGGATATACCAAGTTTTTGGTTTGTGAAGGCAGCATCGAAAATATTCTGGGCGTGGTACGGCTGCGCGACTACATCGATAATTATCACAAACCAGGTTTCGACCTGCGGCAAATCCTGATGCCACCGCTCTACGTGCCTGAAACGATGAACGCCCTCAAGATACTGGAGCGATTCCGCAAAGACCGGAACTACTTCGCCGTGGTCGTCGACGAATATGGCTCCATGCAGGGAATCATCACCCTCCACGACCTGACTGAGAATATTTTCGGCGCCCTGCCCGATATGGACGACGTCGAAACCCCTTCTATTGTAACCCGGGAAGACGGAAGCCTGCTG
This sequence comes from Thermoanaerobaculia bacterium, assembly GCA_023151335.1. GTDB lineage: Bacteria > Bacteroidota > Bacteroidia > Chitinophagales > Saprospiraceae > M3007. The sequence continues at coordinate 2,244 of JAKLJF010000486.1, forward strand.
GTGGAAGGCGCTATACCCATCGACGAATTGCGTGAAACCGTCCCCCTGACCGCTTTTGAAACGGACGACGCCGATTATGCCACCCTCGCCGGCTTTATCCTCCACCGGCTCAGCGAAATTCCGCGCGCCGGCGACCACTTCGACGCCGAAGGCTACCGCTTCGAAATCGTGGATATGGATAAAAGCAAAATTGACAAGGTGCTGATTATGAGAGTGATGAGTGATGAGTGATGAGTGAACAAAAAAAATCATCACTCATCGCTCATCGCTCATCACTCATCACTCATCGCCCATCACTCATCACTTCTTCCTTTCCGTCACAAACATCAGCAAATCCTTCAGCGACTGCCGGGCCGGGTTATCCGGCATTTCATCCAGGATATCGAAAGCCTCCCGGCGGAAGCGGTACATAGCCTCGTGGGCATATTCCAACCCTCCGCTCTGGCGAACGAAGCGGATCACTTCGGCCACTTTTTCCGTTTTATGGCTCTCGTTTTTGACGATATTGATGATAAGCCGACGGGTGGAACGATCGGCCTGGTTGAGGGCATAAATGAGCGGAAGTGTCATTTTTTTTTCTTTAATATCGATACCGAGGGGCTTGCCCACGTCGTCGGAACCGAAATCGAACAGATCATCGCGGATCTGAAAGGCCATGCCGGTTTTTTCACCAAACAGGCGCACCCGTTCAATTATGGCCTCATCGGCTGTGATACTGGCGGCTCCTGCACTGCATGCCGCGGCGATGAGCGATGCGGTTTTTTGCCGGATAATGTCGTAGTAAATGTCCTCGCGGATATCGAGCCGGCGGGCTTTTTCCATTTGCAGCAACTCACCCTCGGCCATTTCCCGGACGGCCCGGCTCACGATCTCCAGCAAGCGGTACTGTTGATGCCGTACACTCAGCATCAGCCCCTGTGACAACAAGAAATCGCCGACCAGCACGGCAATTTTATTTTTCCAAAGCGCATTGATGGAGAAAAAACCCCGGCGTTCATTGGCATCGTCCACCACGTCATCGTGTACCAGGGTAGCCGTATGGAGCAACTCCACGAGGGAGGCCGCGGTGTATGACGCTTCCTGTATCGGGCCGAACAAGCGGGCGCTGAGCAATACCAATACGGGACGCACTTGTTTACCCTTGCGTTGAACGATATACCAGGTGATCTTGTCCAGCAGCGGAACCTGACTCCGCATCGCTTCACGGAAACGCTGTTCAAAGACCTCTAATTCGGCAGCAACCGGCTGTTTGATGGTGTCGAGGCTCATATACCTGTTCGTTTATGAAGGTTTATAAGGGTTTATGAAAGTTTATAAACCTTCACGAACTTTTCAAAAAAAATTGAAAGATTTGAATTTAGAACAGCGCGAAGGTAGTAAGGTTGCCGGTAAAATCAGATTTGTTCTCTCACCGCTCCGCGCCGTATTTTTAAAACTATTTCTCCTGCCGGGTGTTAGCCCCGCAAACGTACCTTTGCCCGGTGAGCAATATTGGCCACCTTCTCGAACGCTATCGCGAACATCCCGCCGTCGTACAATTAAACGAGGCTTTGGCTCGCACAAGCCGGCCCGGCGGTACGGGCCCGGTTCCCCGGCTACATCTTACCGGATTGAAAGGAGCCCAGACTGCTTTTGTCCTCGCAGCCGCGGTCGGGCGTATGGGCACAACAGCCCTTTATATCGCCGAAAGCAAGGAAGAAGCGGCTTACCTGCTCAATGACCTTCAGGGAATTCTCGGCGAACAACTGGTTTTCTTTTTTCCCGACAGTTTCAAACGCCCCGCCTTTTTCGACGACCTGAACCACACCCAGGTGTTGCAGCGAAGCGAAACGGTCAACCGGCTAAGCCAACGCAACCCCGGCCCCGCTGTTGTCGTGAGTTATCCCGAAGCTTTATTCGAAAAAGTCGTCTCTCCGGAGGTGCTGGCCCAAAACCGCATCGAGGTAAACAAGGGTGAAACCCTCGACGTCGATTTTGTCGTTCAGGTGTTGGTGGAATACGGTTTCGAACGCACCGATTTCGTGTACGAACCAGGCCAGTTCAGCCTGCGCGGCGGCATCATCGACCTTTTTTCCTACGGAAACGAACTGCCTTACCGCATCGAGCTGTTCGACGACGAGGTGGAAAGCATCCGCACTTTTGATCCGCTCACCCAATTGTCCAGCCAGCAACTCAACCGGCTGAGTATCGTGCCCAACCTGAACACCCGCTTCCGGCAGGATCAGAAAGTATCGCTGTTCCGGGTACTGGCTGCCGATACCGTGATCTGGATCAAAGATTTCCAGTTCCTGCTCGACCGCCTGCAATACTGTTT
>JAKLJF010000487.1 GCA_023151335.1 Thermoanaerobaculia bacterium
GATCGCCCTGCCGCCGACCTGGAAGGTGGCGGTTCCAAACCCTGTGACCCGAAAGCGCGCCCCTGCGTGTTTATTTTTAAAACGGTGAATGAACCGAAAGTAGGCAATGTTTCCTACTTTAAAGTTTACTCGGGCATACTGAAAACCGGCGACGAACTCACCAATGCCGACAACAGCACGGTGGAGCGTTTTACTGCCCTGTATGAAAGCGAGGGCAAAAATCGCGACCAGGTGAACGAATTGTACGCCGGCGATATCGGATGCACCGTAAAGCTGAAAAACTCGCACAGCAACCAAACCCTAAATCCGAAAGGGTCGGAAGTCAAGATCGAACGAATTCACTTCCCTACGCCGCGCATCCGTATGGCCGTGGTGCCACCCAGCAAAGCGGAGGTGGAAAAAATGGCCAATGCCTTACATTCCATTCAGGAAGAAGACCCGACACTAATGGTGGAACAAAGCGTGGAACTGAAACAAACCATCGTGCAGGGCCAGGGTGAAATGCACCTGGAGATCGTGCGCACCAAGTCCGAGCAAAATTTCGGGGTGCATATCGAATTTGATGAGCCGCGCATTCCTTACCGGGAAACCATTACGAAAGCGGCCAACCACATGTACCGCCATAAAAAACAATCGGGCGGCGCCGGCCAGTTTGCCGAAGTGCACATGCGCATCGAACCCTATTACGATGGTATGCCCGCACCGCAGGGCCTGACCGTGAAAAACATCGAGATTGAAGACCTGAAATGGGGAGGTAAATTTTCTTTCTGCTGGGCCATTGTTGGCGGCGCCATCGACGCGCGTTTTATCAATGCCATCAAAAAAGGCATTATGGCCAAAATGGAAGAAGGCCCGCTGACCGGCTCCTATTGCCGCGACATCCGCGTGAGCATTTACGACGGTAAAATGCACCCGGTCGATTCCAACGATATGGCTTTCCAGATCGCTTCCACCATGGCGTTCAAAGAGGCCTTCCCCATGTCGGCCCCGCAAATAATGGAGCCGATCTACAACCTCGAAGTGATGTGCGACGCCGAGTTTATGGGCAACGTCATGGGCGACCTGCAAACCCGCCGGGCTATTATCATGGGTATGGACTCACAGGGGCACTACCAGGTCATCCGCGCCCGCGTTCCCCTGAAAGAATTACACCGGTATTCCTCTACGTTGCGTTCCCTGACGCAAGGCAAAGCTAAATTCACCATTGATTTTGCCGAATATGCCGCCGTACCGGGCGATATCCAGGCCAAACTGACGGCTGAATACGCAGCGCATGCAGCAGCGGAAGAGCATCATTGAGTGATTGAGTGATTGAGTGATTGAGTGAGTGCAATCACTCAATCACTCAATCACTCAATCACTCAATGATTAATACGCCCTTGCAAACAGCACCCGCCGTTCGCTGGGCTTTCCGGTCAGGATACACTTGCCCGGTTCTTTTTCCCCGTCTATGGGGATACAGCGGATGGTGGCCTTGGTGCGTTCCTTGATCTCCAGTTCCGTTTCGGTGGTGCCGTCCCAGTGGGCATAGGCGAAGCCGCCTTTGTTTTCCAGCACCTCTTCCAGTTCGGCCCAGGTATCCACTTTGGTGATATGTTCGTCGCGGTAGGTTTTGGCGCGGTTAAAGAGGTTGGTCTGTATTTCGTCGAGCAGACTGGCCACGTAATCGGCTATGCCGTCGAAAGGCACGTTGGATTTTTCCTTGGTGTCGCGGCGGGCTACTTCCACCTGCCCGGCGTCGAGGTCGCGCTGGCCGAGGCCGAGGCGCACCGGCACGCCGATCATCTCATATTCGGCGAACTTAAAGCCAGGACGGTTTTGGTCGTCGTTGTCAATTTTTACCGAGACGCCTTTGGCGCGCAGTTGTGCTGCAATTTTTTCAGCCACTTCCGTCAGGGCCGGGGCGGGTTTCGGGATGGGCACAATGACCACCTGCACCGGCGCCAGTTTGGGCGGCAGTACCAGGCCGTCGTCGTCGGAATGCGTCATGATAAGGCCGCCCACAAGGCGGGTGGATACGCCCCAGGAGGTGGCCCAGACGTGTTCCTGCTGGTTGTCTTTATTCAGGAATAATACGTCGAAAGCCTTGGCAAAATTCTGGCCGAGGAAGTGCGAAGTGCCGGCCTGCAGCGCTTTGCCGTCCTGCATCAGGGCTTCGATGCAGAACGTCTCGTCGGCGCCGGCGAAACGTTCGTTCGGCGTTTTTATACCTTTGATCACCGGCATAGCCATGTACTCTTCGGCAAAGCGGGCGTATATGTCCAGGATCCGCAGGGTTTCTTCCATGGCTTCTTCGGCGCTGGCGTGGGCGGTGTGGCCTTCCTGCCACAAAAATTCCGCCGTGCGCAGGAAGGGGCGGGTACGCATTTCCCAGCGCACCACGTTGGCCCATTGGTTGATCAGGATGGGCAGGTCGCGGTAGCTTTGTATCCAGTCGCGGTAGGTATGCCAGATGATCGTTTCCGAAGTGGGCCGTACGATCAGTTCTTCTTCCAGTTTGGCCTCAGGGTCTACCACCACGCCGGCGCCGTTGGGGTCGTTCTTGAGCCGGTAGTGCGTTACCACGGCACATTCTTTGGCAAAACCTTCCACGTGGGCGGCTTCCTTGCTCAGGAAACTTTTGGGAATGAACAGGGGGAAGTAAGCATTGACATGCCCCGTTTCCTTAAACATTGCGTCCAGTGCGTCGCGCATTTTTTCCCAAACGGCGAAGCCGTGCGGTTTGATCACCATACAGCCGCGCACCGGCGAATTGTCGGCCATACGCGCTTTGTGAACAATATCGAGGTACCACTGGGAGTAGTCTTCCGAACGAGGCGTAATTTCTTTAGCCATTTAAAATCAGGTGAATTCGTTGAATTGTTTGGAATGCGGTATATTTACAGGGCACCGTTAAAACGTGGTTAAAACCGGGCCCAAATGTTACTTCATCGCGGGTTTTGGGTCTAAGGGTAAAAAACTTTAACATTTGAAAGTTCCAAAAGGGCGGTTTAAGCCAACTTTAACGGCGGTGAAATGTTGAATTAAAGACCTTTTAACCAAAAAAAGCGCGCAAAGGTAATATTTTTGAGCCTGTAAACGCGACTTGCGGAACTTTGTACAGTAAAATCTAACCATGCCATGAAAAGAAATAAAGATTTGATGTGGGGTCTCCTGATAACGGCATCCCTGATCGCAGGGCCGGCGCTTGCCCAGGATGATTTGTATTATGACCCGACTACCGACGCCAGTGCGACACCGGTATATAACGACTCGTACCGGGAAGACAGCAAGATTACCAAACAGTACAACGACGACGATTACTACGACGAAGACGAATACGCGTATGAATATTCGTCGCGTATCCGGCGGTTCCACCGGACTACCCAGGTGATCGATTATTACGATCCCTTCTTTGTAGACATGTGGTACTACGATCCGTTCTACCTCCCCGGCGCTTCCATTTACATCGGCGGTTACAACGACTACTGGCAATGGCGCCGCTGGCAACGCTGGAACCGTTTCAACGCCTGGGCCTTTTATGACCCATGGGGCTGGAATAATTGGGGATGGAACAGCTGGGGCTGGGGGGTCGGCTGGAACCGGCCCTGGGGCTTCGGCGTCTGGAACAACCCGTATGTATTCAATAACTATTATTACGACCCTTACTGGACCTGGAACGGTTACAATCCCTACTATTGCCCCGGCAATGTTTGGGTAAACAGCAACTACTACTACAACAATGGCGGCGGCAATTACAACGGCGGCGGCTACTCGCCCCGCACCTACACCGGCCCGCGCCGCGGCGGCACTACCGTGAATCCGGGTTATGCCCGCATTGTCAGCAATACGGCCAGCGCCAAACCGAGCCGTCTGACGAGTGCAGACAACAATGGCAAGAGCCCGGTAATCGAATTACCTGCCCGCACCAATGGCCGGAATATGTCTACCACGCCTTCCAGGGTGCAGGAAAGAAACACTTCGGATCGTCCGGGCGCCGATCGCCCCCGCGCTGCCGAGCCGGCTCGCAACGAACGCCCCGGCCGCGACGTCACGCCGAACCGGGAAACACGCCCGTCACGCGATGTTACGCCGAACCGCGAAACGCGCCCCAGCCGCGACGTTACGCCGAACCGCGAGACGACGCCCAGCCGCGAAACGCGCCCCAGCCGCGACGTTACGCCAAACCGCGAGACGACGCCCAGCCGCGAAACGCGCCCCAGCCGCGAGGTAACGCCGAACCGGGAAGCCCGACCCAGCCGGGAAGCGGCGCCCAGCCGTTCAGGTGGCGATGACCGCAGGGGAGAAACCCGGCCGGAACGCCGTGCAGAACCTTCCTACGACCGGCCCACCCGTTCCAGCGGAAGCAGCGACCGCGGCTTCCAGTCGACACCAAGCCGTAGTTTCGACAGCGGACGTTCTTCCTCTGGTAGCAGCAACAGCGGCAGCAGTAGCGGACGTTCCGGCGGCGATAGCGGCGGCAGTCGCAGCTCTTCTTCGGGTCGCGGCGGACGGAACTAAAACACCCCTTCCAACGGCAATTTTTAATCTTTTTTCAAATTGAAAAAT
>JAKLJF010000488.1:0-348 GCA_023151335.1 Thermoanaerobaculia bacterium
GGGGAATTGCGCGGTCGGAAAGATCTGGAACGACAGATTGGCCGTATACGTGAATGGGTTGGTCAAATTTAATGCGGCCTGTACCGTCGGGTTGCTGATCTGCTCCGTTACCGTGAAGTTCAAACAATCGCCGATATGATCGAACAGATAGTTTGGCCGCGCCCAGGTAAACAGGTTCGAGCAGACGCCCGTTGTATTGGGCAGGACGTAAGTTTTGCCGCAATTCGTTTCATAACCGTTGGCAAAAACCGGCCCCTGCGTATCTTCCACGATAATAGAAACCGTGGCGGAGACGGAGTTACCGCATTCGTCTTCCACCGTCCAGGTCACCACCGTGGTGCCGATGGG
>JAKLJF010000488.1:358-4240 GCA_023151335.1 Thermoanaerobaculia bacterium
CGTAAGAAGGCGTGGGGTAATCGATCGTATAAGTGATGTCGAACAGACCGAAATTGGTGGTGCAGTTATCCGAAATGCTGTCCTGAGTCAGTTGCAGGTTCAGCGGGGCGTCGCAGAAGTCCGGGTCGTCGGTTTGGATCACAATGGTATTCTGTATGTTGAAAACCGGGTCTTCCACGTCCTGCACAAAAATGGAATGCGATACCGTGGTCATGTTGTTCGAGTCGTCGGTCGCTTTCCAGCTGCGCACGATCGTAAAGGAATTGGGGCAGCCGCCCGGAATGAATACGTCAGGCAGTTGTGTCACGGCTACATTCACATCGCAGTTATCGCTTACGCCTGAAAAAGTACCCGTGTTGGCAACAGCAGTCGATTCGTCGCAGTTGACCGTGATGTTCGACGGGGGGGTAATAGAAGGCGGCGTAATATCTTTTACCAGTACGATCTGCGTACAGGTGGCGGTATTGCCGGCGGCATCCGTTACGCGCAGCGTAAGCAAGCGGTTGCCCAGGTGGACACATTCAAATTCAAATGAGGCATCGAATGCGCTGCCGTCGACGGAAATATCGTAATCCAGCGCGCATTGCGGGTAGGTGTTATCCGTACTGCTGTTATTGACTGAAGTTGCATTCAGCACAAAAGAACCGTTGGCGTCGAGGTTGATCGGCGACACGCCGGCGCACGAAGCAACGGGGGGAATAAGGTCCTGTACCGTTACCGTGGATACGCAAGTGCCCGTGTTACCCGAGCCATCGGTGATCTGCAGGGTGTAGCTGTTCGGGCCTAAATTGGTGCAATTATAGGTTGCCGACGGAGAGGTGTAAGAAAAGAAGCAGTTGTCTGTGCTCAGGTTGTCTACCTGCGGGGCCGTCACCGTGGTGAAGCCCATGGCGTCGAGCGAAACGGTTATGTCTTTACATTTGGCTACCGGCGCCTGCGTATCCACCACATTTACGGTGAAGGTATGCGTGGCCACGTTGCCCACGCCGTCGATGGCGGTGTAGGTTACCGTGGTGGTACCGAAAGTAAAGAAAGCGCCGGGGTTATGGGTTTTCGTTACCGTTACCGGCGGCGTACAGGCATCGGTGAAGGTCGGATCCGTCCAGCTGACCTGGGCAATACAACCGCCGATATTGGCATTGGTGGTGATGGTACTGCCCGGCGCCTGCCCGGTACCGGTCCAGGCCGGCGGGGTATTATCAAGTACGTTCACGGAGAAGTTGCATACGGCGTTATTGCCGCTGGCATCCGTGACCGTGTAGGTAACGGTAGTCACACCTTTGTTAAATCCGGTGCCAGACGGCACGGAGCCGGAACCGGAGCCCGTGGTAGCGCCGCTCAATTGCCAGGCAACAGTAGCGCCCGAGCAGTTATCGGAGTATTGACCCGGCAGCAACGGCGTGTTTGGCATCACGAGGTTCATTTCAAGGCCGGCAACGCCGAAAGCCTGACAGCCCATGTTCGTTGTTACTGTTTTGTTGCCCGGGCAAAGTACCTGTGGAGGGATATTATCCACCACATCCACCGTGGCCGTGCAAGTCGCGGTATTCATAGCGGCGTCCGTCACGGTAAGCGTCACGACATGCGTTCCCGGAAGGTGGGCGCAGGAGAATGCTGTTTGGGAAAGCGATAAGGTAACCGGCGAGCAATTGTCAAAAGAACCGTTGTCGACCATGGCCGTTGTCAGCGTGGCTTCGCCGGAAGCGCTGAGCGGCAGGGTGATCAAAGAAGCCTGGCATATTGCCGTCGGCAAAATATCTTCAAAAACATTGACGATGATATATTCGGTGGTATCATTGCCGGCCTGGTCCGACCAGGTATAGGGAATGATCGTTTGTCCCACCGGAAACTGCAACGTGGCGCCGGCGCCGAAGATCAGGTTCATCCGTCCGGAGAAAGGATTAAAAGCCGGAAGCGCCGGGAACAGGAAACCCGGATCTACCACCCCGTTCACGGTGGCAGGGCCTTCCGAGAGTTCAACCGGCGGCGTGCACTCATTCGGGTTGTGGAAAAACAAACCGGGATATTCCCAGGAAACAGTGGCCGAGCAATCGCCGGGCGTCACGCTCACGTTGATCACCTGGCCGGCAGACGGGGAAGGAGGAGCCGGCGGCATGTCATCCTCCACCGTCAGGGTAAAGGAGCAGGTTTTGGTATTGGCCGAAGGATCGGTCGCCGTCCAAATAATATTCGTGGTGCCCAGCAAAAACACTTCGGCATCCAGGGTAATGGAGCCGTTGATATTGTTGCTCACACTGGTGGAGAGACAGTTGTCGCTCACAGTAAGATAGTCCAGTTCAAAGCCGGCGGTATAGTTGCAGGCCAGCGGAGCCGTGGCCGATACCGTCAGGTCGTCGGGGCAGGTGATCGAGGGCATTTCGTTGTCGATGACATTTACGTTGAACATGCAGGTTTTGGTAAGTCCACCGGCATCTTTGGCAGTGAAGGTCACAATGGTTGTCCCAAGGGGGAATGTAGCGGTCAGGTTGTTAATACCTGTCATCGCCGAAGCGGCGGGCGTAGCGCCGGGCGCCGACCAGGTGAGCGCCGTAACGGCGCAGTTGTCGCTGTAAGCGGCGGGCGCAAGGTTGGTGATCGTGGCCGTACAAATACCAGGCGCCGTGTTCACATTTTGATTGGCCGGGCAGGTAATGGCCGGGTCTTCGTCGTCCACCACCGTTACTGTGACTGTTATCACCAGCGGATTGACGCCCATCGGATCGGCCAGGTTGTCGTAAATGCGGTAAGTGACCGTGGTGACACCCACATTGAACGTGGCGAGACCGGCGTCGTAAGTATTGGGGGCAAATTCGATCGGCCCGGCGGACGTTTCTGCCAGGACAGTTGCGCCGGAGAGTTGGTAAGTTACATTCAGATCGTCCAGGCAGTTATCGGTAAATTCGCTTTGGCCCAGCGGCGGGGCAGGGATGCCGAAAATGGCAATATCCTGAAAGGTACTGGCGAAGATGTCCGTGATCGTACAATCGCCGGTACCATCGTCGGAGCTGTTTACGGTAACATTGGCCGGGAATGGACCGGCAGTAGGCATCTTCAGGTCAATCAAAGTCACCTGAATAGGCACAGCGGCGCTTTCACTCGCCGGGTTCATGCTCATATTGCCGGTAGTGCCGTCGTTTATGGCTACCCATACGGTAAACGTTTGGCCGACATCATCACAATCATAGAGGATATGATAAGGCGCTCCCGGGTTTACAAAAGTCGTTTTTGCGGCGCTGGTGTAAAACCGGACCTTATTGTTATTCAGCGGGCCGCACATCGAGCTGGTCACGCCGTTGGCGGCCACGGGGATGTGGTTTAGCTCCGCATCGCCGGTAATGGGATCAATGACGAGGGAAAATTGCACCGGATTTGGGTTGCCCGGCCAGGTAATGTCGCACTGCGCTTGCGCTTGCAGTACAAACCCTAAAAATACCACCGCGGGCATGGCTATGCGGGCCAGCCAACGCTGAGTCAGGTTGCTGTTCATGGTACGAATGTTTGATGAATAGGGAAAATAAAAAACAGGTAGGATTCTGAAGAAGTGTATTAATCTCTTCATTAAAAATGATCGGTTTGGAATGATAAAAAGTAGTTTACAACAGAATGCACACTGGTTAATGATCCGAGTGAGACTATCGTGAGAAACCGGATTAACGCTGATACCAACCGAAGGAAGAGATTAAAGGATTAAAAAACGGCGCAAGTTTACGGCTAAAACTCCGAACGATTCAAACTTATTTTCTTGTCGCGTTTAGGCAATATGTTCACAAACAACTGAAAATAAACACCTTAAGCATACTGTTCGTTCATCAAGATTTTCCGGTAACGGGTAAGGACAGGAGTCTGTCGGCGCGTCGTTTTTTCGCTATGTCGTTCACCTGC
>JAKLJF010000488.1:4250-4537 GCA_023151335.1 Thermoanaerobaculia bacterium
CAATTTGAAGGTACCGGACAAGTGCATCTAAAATTTTATATTTCGAGTTTGGCATTTGATGTTTGAGGCCCACCGGCCTGTTAAACTTCGAACTTCAAATTCAAACTTCAAACTACTTTTGCTCCATGAGCAAAAAGAGACATCCGAAGATCCGTAAAAAAGGGATGCCTCCCGGCACATTGATCTACACCGGTCACCGCGCGGAGCATCCGGCTCAACTGCTGACCGTGCGTTTCAACAGCGAAACATACGTGGAACAGAAAGGGTACCTGTCCGGCAAACCGGCA
>JAKLJF010000489.1 GCA_023151335.1 Thermoanaerobaculia bacterium
AAGCGGCGGCGGGGCGCCGCCCTTCAGTTTTCAATGGTCGAACGGGGCTGACGGAACCAATATCAGCGACGTGCCGGCTGGTTCATACGCCGTTACCCTCACCGACGCCAACGGATGCACTATAACTGATTCCAGCGCCGTGCAGGAGCCGCCGGCTTATGAACCGGTTTTTACGCCCGTACAAATACCTTGCGCCGGAAAAACAAACGGCGTTTTATCGGTTGAAAATTTGCCGTCCGGCACTTTGTTCGGACTTGATCAACAGCCCTTTACCAAAATAAACCTGTTTGAGCGGGTACGGGGCGGCGTCCGGGTTTTACAGATCAAAGATTCGCTGGGCTGTGTGTTCCAGTTTGAATACGAAATGCCCGAACTGCCGCTGGAGCTGGGCCGGGTGTTTTCCGACACGGTTATTCACATAGGCGACAGCGTGTTGCTGTACACGGAAATAAACCCCGCGTTACCGCCGGGCATCATGGTGGATGTGCAATGGCTGAGCCTGATCGCGGCGCTGAGCGGCTGCGATACCTGTCCGGAACTTTGGGTAAAACCCTTGCGCACGACGCCGTACCCGGTGCGTTTTACCACGCCGGAAGGCTGCGTGTGGGAACAACAGGTGCTGGTAGGCGTGCTGCGCGACAGCGTGTACGCGCCCAACGTCATTTCTATCGACGCCCAGCAGCCGCAAAACCAGTATTTCACCCTGTACACCCGGCCCGGCGCCCTGAACCGGATCAACTCCCTGCGCATCTTCGACCGCTGGGGCGAACTGGTTTTCGAACGCCTGAACTTCGCGCCCAACGAATTCAGCCTGGGCTGGAACGGCGCCTGGCGGGGCCAAAAACCGGTTCCGGGCGTATTCGTCTGGTACGCGGAAGTGGAATACGCCGACGGCGCCGCGGAACTGCTCAAAGGGGATGTGACGGTGCTGCGGTGAGTATTTATTATAAAAATATAAAACCACCCATTTTCCTATGATCCGATTTTTACTGCTTTTTCCGCTTTTATTCGGTTTTAAACAAAGTATTTATTGCGCGGCGCCCGAAGAAAAAGACGTTTACGAAACTTCCAAAAGTTTCGTAAACGTAGCCCGCGCCGCCGCCGACAGCCTGCCGCCCACCATCACCTGCCCCCCGAACGACACCCTCACGCTTGGGCCAACCAGTTGCGACACGGCGTTTACCTATACGGTCACGGTGGAAGACGACCAGCCGGGCGCCTTGTTCGGGCTGGTGTCGGGTATTCCCTCCGGAGGAGTGTTCCCGGTGGGCACTACCGTCAATCTTTTCCTGGCTATCGACGCCGCCGGCAATACCGCCACCTGTTCCTTTACCGTGACCGTGGAGAACGGACCCGGTGAAGCGCTCCATTGCGAGGATTTTGTCGCGGTGAAATTGGGCAGCGCCTGCACGGCCACCCTGACGGCAGCGGAAATGCTGGAGTCGCCGCTCGTTTGTCCGGGCAACTATCTGGTGGAGGTGGACGAAACCGCGCCCTTCGGCAACGGCCCCTGGCAGGCGGCCTTGTTCGACGCTTCCGATCTGGGCAAAACCTTTCAGGCCCGCGTCACCGATACCCGTTCGGGGAATAAATGCTGGGGAAATGTCAAACTGGTGGACAGCCTGCCGCCGGCCCCGAATTGCCCGGTCATCAACGTGCCCTGTGCCTTGCCCAGCGCCCATTTGACGCCCGCGTTTTTAAAAGACAGCCTCGGCATGGCCAATGGCATGGCATCAGCGACAGACAATTGCACCGGTCCGGCCGGCATCACGCTCACGTTTGCAGATATAACAGCCAACCTCCCCTGCGATTCGCCCGGCACGGTCACGGGCTACATTCACCGGATCTGGACGGCGAAAGACGGATCGGGCAACACCGCCACCTGCCTGCAGGTGATCAACCGGCAGCGGAACCTCGCCGACATCCTGTTTCCCGCGGATGTGAGTGTTTCCTGCGACGATCCGGACACCGCGCCCGACAGCACCGGCATCCCATACGTACAGGTGGGGAGCAGGCAATACGGCATGCTGGCCGCGCCATTTTGCGAAATCGACGTGTTTTATTTCGATACGATTGAAACCCTGTGCGGCGGCAGCCGGCGCATCCACCGGGTGTGGAGCGCACAGGACGCCTGTTTGCCCGTCAACACCGGCAACCCGGTCATTGCCGTGCAAAAAATAGACGTGCTGGACACCGGCCTGCCACTGCTGCAATGCCCGCAGGACACCGTGCTGATACTGGCAGCCGACAGTTGTACCGTTGCCCTGAACCTGCCAGATGTGATCGCCTCCGATCATTGTTCGCCGCTGGCCGACGCGACCGTTTTCTGGGAGGCCGGGGGCGTCACCCAAACGCTGAGTGGCGTACTTGAAAATTTTAGCGGAAACGACTCCACCGCGCTCGATACGCTGGCCGTATTCAGCGGGGTAACCGATTTTCCGGTAGGCATCACCAGCCTCCTGTACGTCGTTACCGACGTGTGCGGCAATATCGGCTCCTGTGAAACCACGATCAACATTTGGGACACCACGCCGCCCGCGGCTGTTTGCGACAGCCTGCTCAGCGTTTATCTGGATGCGGAGGGGCAATTCGTGTTACCCGCTGCCGAAGAGGACAAGGGTTCGACCGACGATTGCGGAACGCTGACCTTTAAATTGCGCCGCACAACAGCCGGGCCCTGTGCCCAGCCGGGCACGGCTTTCGACGATCAACAATTTTTTTGCTGTGCCGACGCGGGCGATACCGCGGCGGTGCAGATGCGGGTGTACGACGTATTTGTGCCGGCAGGCACAGTGCCGGACAGTTTTGCCCAGGGACATTACCACGACTGCACGGTGCTGGTGGCCGTGCTCGACACGCTCGCCCCGGCCTGCATAGCGCCTGCCGATGCCGCGGTATTGTGCAGCGATTTTGATCCCGACCTGGCTGCTTACGGAGACATAACATATACCTGCCAGGTAGATTCGGTGGCCGTCAGCGCCGACTACGCCGGTTTTGACAGCCTGTGCAACAGCGGCACGATCACGCGCCTGTTCCGCGTATTCGACCAGGCGGGCAACAGCGGGCAGTGCAGCCAGCAGGTAGAATTGATGGAAGCCGCGCAGGAGTACTGGATACGCTTTCCCAACGACGTGATCGCCACCGTGTGTAACGATGACGGAATCTATGGGGAGCCTCAGTTAGGTAACCTGCATTGTGAAAATATGTCGATCAGTTACGAGGACGAACTTTTTACCGTGGTACCCGACGCCTGCTACAAAATCGAGCGCAGCTGGAAAATTTACAATACCTGCACTTACGATTCGACCCAGGCGCTCATCGCCATACCGAACCCCAACCCGAACGCCGCGGTCAATCACCCTTCTAATCTGACCGGTCCCACGGTTTCTGCGCCGGGTACGCCGGCGCCCTGGAGCCCGAGCTCGGTAGCGATAGGGCCGGGACAAACGCCCACAAACTTTTCCACTTTTTGGACGGCCAATGCAAACGGTTATGAATACAAACAGGTCATCAAAGTGATCGACACGCAGGACCCGGTGATCGATCAATGCCCGGCCTCCCCGGTGAGCGTGTCCGACGAAACCCCCAACGATCCGCAATTGTGGAATGAACTGTATTGGTACGATCAGACAACGCAAAGCCACGACCTGGCGGAAGCGCCCGTCGATCTGTGTATCGACGTGACAGACCAGTGCTCCGGCGCCGACGTGAAGATCCGGTTCTTGCTTTTCCTCGACCTGGACGGCGACGGCGTACAGGAAACGGTGCTGAATAGTGTCAATTTACCGGGCCCCAACACGGTAAATTATGGCAACGCCTCGAATCCAAACTATTCGGGCGGGACGCCCCGCGCCTTCGACGAACGCCCGGCGCCTGCAAACCAGCAATACGCCTTTGCCCTGCAAACCGTCGCAAGCGGCAACAGTAAAACCGCCTGTGTGAAATGGAACACACAGCAAGCACCCCTGAACTATACCGAACCGCTTTTGCCCCACGGCAGCCACCGTATCCGGTGGTTTACGGAAGACAACTGTGGGAATGAAACCATTTGCGAATATACCTTCACCATAGGGCCCGACGAGATCGCTGTCGGCGGCAAAATTCGCACGGAGGGCGGGCAAGGCGTGGATGTAACGACCGTGGATGTAACGGTGAACAGCGCCCATCCTACCCTTCCGCCCGCTACCATTTCCACCCAAACGGATGGGCAAGGCGATTTCCAGTTCAGCGTACCGGCCCAATCCTCTTACCTCGTGAGGCCCAAACGCGACGACGACCCGCTCAACGGCGTGTCCACCTTCGACCTGGTGCTGATCAACAAACACGTGCTGGGTATCGATCCGCTGCCGTCGGCCTACAAGATCATTGCCGCCGACGCCAACCGCTCCCGCAGCGTCACGACCTTCGACATCGTGGAATTGCGGAAACTGATCCTCGGCATTTACACGGAATTGCCCAACAACACCTCCTGGCGATTTTACCCCGCCGATTTTGTGTTCGGGTCGCCGAATCCGTTCAGTATCCCCGTT
>JAKLJF010000048.1:0-12003 GCA_023151335.1 Thermoanaerobaculia bacterium
TCAGTTTGCCGTTCACCCATATTTCGGCGTAATCGTCGGCCACCAGGTCGAACACGACCGTAGCGCCCGTTGGGTCGAAATCGCCGAGTTTTTCAGGGATAGTCACGTTTAGCCGAAACCATACGAACGACAGCAGGCCGCTGCCGAAGCGGGTCTCCATTTGCGTGGGGTCGGCGGTGGGCCAGCCGGAGTCGTCGAAACCGGCGGCGCCGGCCTTGGGCTCGAGCGTGTGGGTTTTGATCTTTTTGCCGGTCGGATATAACGGCAGGGGATCGTTTGCACCGGCGCCGGGCGCCCGGAAGTCCGTTTCCACGATCTGCGCCTCCCTGAACTTCCACACGGCCTTCAGAGCCGCCGCGCCTTCGCGGGTGCGGAGATCGGCGATGGCGTCGGGTTGGCCGACGGCGAGTTCGCGGTGCTCCTGGGAAAGGAGGGAGGAAAGAAAGGTTAAACAGGTGATGATCAGAGCGATCGTTTTTTTCATAAGTTGTTGGAATATAATATGTTAAGGGATGGTTTGCGTGGTTGGCCAGCGAAGAGGTGTCATCAGCCGCAGTATGAGGCTGGTGACATCCCGGAGTAGTTCACCAGCCTTGGTTGGAGATGTCGCCGCTCCTGCGTCGCGATGATACCTCCAACCAAGCCTCATTAGAAATGGAGCCCTTCCGCTCCGGCCAGCGCGATTTCCCGGTCCTGATCGGCCGATTTGGCCCCGCTGACGCCGATGGCGCCCACGACCTGTCCGTTGAACATCACCGGGACGCCGCCTTGCAGGAAGGTGTAGCCCACGGTGATGAGTGCATCGCGGCCGCCATTGATCGAGTCTTCGAGTTTTTTGCTTTCAAATTTGAAGAGGGCCGCCGTGCGGGCTTTTTCGATGGCGACCGAAGCGGAAGCCGGGAAAGAGCCGTCGAGGCGTTCGAACAGGAGCAGGTGCCCGCCGGCGTCGACGATGGCAATGCTGCCGCCGGGCGACTGGTTGGCTTTGGCGTAGGCCACGGCGGCATTCAGTACAGCCTGGGCGCCGTCGAGGGTCAGGGTGGCGGTTTGGGCAATGCCCATGTTGTGGCCCGGCATGCCCGATGTAGCCGGCGCAGCACCCGAAGAGGGAGAATTGGGCATGGCGCCGACATACTTTTCCAGAAACTTAGCCCATTCTTTTTTCGCCAGCGCATCATTGCCGGGTACGTCTTTTTTCCAGCCGTTAACAGCTTTCTGGTTGTGCTGGAAAATGTTGCGGTTCTGGTACGTGGTGTCGAAGGTCCATAGTTCGATCGGGGCGAGGTGTCCGACAGATACGCCGTAGGCGCAATAGCCGCCGTATTCCGGTTCATATGCCGCGGGATTGGCGTCGAATTTGGCCTTGTTTTCGGCAGAGGCGAAGTAGTAGATGGCGCCGTGGTATTTGGTTTGAAATTTCGGGTCGCCGGGCATGTCGCCGCCGTTGCGGAAACTTACCGGATCGTGGCCCTGCAGGATCACGCCCCGCTCATCTACGTTCACGAGGTAACCGTCGACTACTTTGCCAAGGTTGGGCGTGGCGTCCTGTGCGCCGGCGGTAAAAACAGTAATGGCCAGTAAGGCCGGGAGCATCAATTTTTTCATGGTTCCGATTCCTTTGTGTTTGGTGAAAAGTGTTTTTCAATTGATGGCACAAAGGTCGGGGCGCCGCGGGCGGCACATGGTTACACAGGTAACATTGCGGAAAAATCAGCCTTCCACGGGTTTTACTTTCGGAAAATCCAGCGGCACTTTCGTAAGCAGCGCCACATAGTTGGAAAAGGTGGCTTCCATCACGAGGGCCACCGCGTCCATTAATGCGCGCGGCCCGAAGCCCCATTCTTCGAAATCATCCATCATTTCGCGGGGCACCCTGCCGCGGGTTTCGGCAATGGCGCGGCCGAAGCGGGCGAGAAAACACAGTTTTGGATCGTCGATGGTGGTAGCGCGGGCTTCGATGGTTTCCGATTCGCTCAGGCCGTAGGAAATGGCATAAGACGTGTGCGCGGAAAGGCAGTAAGGGCTGCCGTGCAGTTCGGATACGGCCAGGAGTATTACTTCCCGTTCAATTTCTGTAAATGAAGTCCCGCGCGCGTGGCTGGCCACGAGGTTGAGATAGGCTTCGAAGGCGTTGGGCGAGTAAGCGAGCATGAGCCCGATCTTCGGTACAAAACCGAAACCTTCTTCCAGTTTGTCAAAATAAGGGGCTAATTCCGGGGAGAGTTCATCGCGTGTCGGGACGAGGATTTTCATCTTGGTTGCAGCATTTCGTGAAGGATGTCTTTATCGCCCCAAAAGTACCCCTTGAATGTCGAATATCGAACAGCGAATGTCGAATGTCAAAGTCCTTGAATATCGACATTCGCTGTTCGATATTCAAGGACTTTGACATTCGCTGTTCGATATTCAATCGGAATACTACCGCAATTCCCCGGAAAGCAACACCGCATGTCCGTCCGGATCGCGGAGCAACACCGAAGTCTTTCCGCCAATGACAGGCGTTGTCGTGGAAATTTTTACATAACCTTCTTTTTCAAGTTTTTGCAACAGATGGTCCAGGTGGTCAACGTCGAATTCCGTCTGGTAGTGCCAAAGATCGGTGGGTTGGCTGCCGGCCGGATAGGGCCGTCCGCCCGGCGGCGCGATGTAGCGGAGAAATTCTACTCCGACCCCCCGGGCGGCATGCAAACCGTTGATATCGAGCCGGGCGCCGAACACCTGGTTGAGGTGTTCCTGCTCGGGGCCGTAGTTTTCCGAATGACCGGCATGGGTCAGGCCGAGCAGGTCACGGTAGAAAATCATACTTTTTTTCGTGTCGGAGACGGAGATGGCGGTGTGGTCGATCCCCTGGAAAAGGGGTTTCTGATTGGAAGGTTTCTGATTGGAGGCTTGGGTTTGCCATTTCGGGTTGCCTTTGCCAGGGGGAAACCAGATGAGTTCGAGGTTATGCCCCTCGGGGTCGCGGAAATAAAAGGCACGGATGCCGGCCGCGTTGGGCAGGTAACCGGGCAGGGTTTGCGGAGCGGTGCTCACGTGCGTCACGCCGGCATCGAGCAGGCGCTGGTAGGCCGAATCCATGTCGCTGACCACGATGGCAAGGTGCTGAAACCAAAGGTCGTTGCCGCGGGTTTGCTGGTTGAAACGAACGGATGGGCTGGACGCGCCCGGCGAAGCGGGGTAGTCGAAATCGAGCAGGCGGATCTGTTCGTCGCCCAGTTGCAGCGTGGCGGTTTCCACAGAAGCGGTTTTATCCGGCAGGCCATACAAATGCGCCACCGCTTCGCCTTGCAAACGCTCTTGTTTTATTTTATGAAAATCGAGCATTTCGGTGAAAAATGCAATCTCCCGGTCGAGGTCTTCCACGGTAATACTGACTCCGGTGACTGCGACGGCTTTTTGGGAAAATACCCACAGGGGACAGCCGCACAGCAGGAATGCGGCCATTGCTTTCAGCAGTAAATGTTTCATAATTCGGGTGTTTTTTAGTTGTAAAGTAAAGTTCCTACCCGCAACGCATTGGCCATCGCTGTCAGCGAGGGGTTTACGGCCCCGGAAGAGGGGAAAAAACTGGTGTCCACCACGTACAGGTTGTCGAGGTCGTGGGCCTTGCAGTTGCGGTCGAGCACCGAGGTTGCGGGGTCGTCGCCGAAGCGGCAGGTGCCGTTTTGATGGCTCACGCCACCGATACCCAGTTTGAAGCCGTAGTACCTGGTGCTGCCGCCCACGCCTTCTATTTCCGCGACGCTATCCATGGCCCGGATGAGTTTTTCGCGCAGGCGGCGGTAAGCTTCCAGGTTGTTGGGGGTATAGTGCAGTTGAATGTTGCCTTCGGCGTCGGTCAGTACGCGGTTTTCGGCCCGGGGCAGGTCTTCGGCCGTGATAAAGAAGTCTATAATATGGTTGGCGAAATGGGCGGCGTCTTTGCCGTCTTTGCCCAGATCATCGCCCACGGCGTCGGCCAGCAACAACGGATCGGCTTTGCCCATGTTCTGAATGGCGCCCAGGGGATAGGGGCTGTCGTCGGCGCCGTGGTAGAAATCGGGGATCAGGATGGCTTTCTGGAAGGTGGATGGGTTAGCTTTAGCCGAATAAGCCAGCACAATGCCGTTGTTGTGGATCATCAGGTTGCGGCCCAGTTGGCCGCTGCTGTTGGCCAGTCCGTTGGGGTGTTTTTCATTGGCCGAACGGAGCAACAGGGCTGCCGAGTTGATCGCGCCGCAGGATACCACGATGGTGTCGGCCTGGTAGGTTTCGGCCATGCCCTCGTGGGCCACGGTGACGCTCACCGCCCGGCGCCCGCTGGTATCGGTATTGATTTTCAGGGCTTTGCGGCTGCGCAACAGAGTGACATTGGGATACTGCAGCGCGCCCTGAATACCCACCACATGGCTGTCGGCCTTGGCGCCGGTGGGGTCGGGATAGCCGTCGTACAGTTCGATATGCAGGCGGTCGCTTTGACGGCCGTTGTGATCCTGCGGCAGGCGGATGGCCAGGGGAATGGGGGCCGGATTCAGGCCCTGTTTTTTCAGGGCGGCGCTTACTTCGGCCATGCGCGGTTCGTAGGGCAAGGCAGGGTAGGGGTAGCCGTTGGATGCGGGCGGCTCGGTGGGATCGATACCCCGGGCGCCGTGTACGGCGTAGAGCGCTTCGGCCTGATCGTACCAGGGGGCGAAATCGCGGTATTTCAGGGGCCATTCCGGCGAGATGCCGTCCCAGTGTTCTACGGCTTCGAAGTCGCTTTCGCGCAGGCGGAGCAGGGCGCCGCCGTACAGTTTGGTGTTGCCGCCCACCCAATAATGCTGATATGGGGAGAATTCTTTTCCCGCGGCATCGCGCCACATCTCCGGGGTTTTATACCGCCCCTGCGCCACGGCCAGCGGTTCCCAGTTTTCTTTTTCTTTGGGCAAAAAATCGCCGCGTTCGAGGATGAGGATACGTTTGCCGGAGGGAGCGAGCTTCCAGGCCAGCGTGCCGCCGCCCGCCCCCGTTCCGATGATGATGATATCGAATTTTTCCATGGTTCCAAAAAACTGTTTTCGTTTGTTGGAACAAAGGTGGCGGAGACGAGGGAGGGGGAAGTTTACCTGCGTAACATTCGAACAATTTCTTTCATACCAGCGCCTCCACGTTCGGCACATAAATCTCCTTCCTGCCGTAAAACTTCACCAGCCCCGCTTCTTCCAGGTCAGTAAACAACAGGGACACGGTTTTGCGTGAAGCGCCGATCAGCGCGGCAATGTCGCTCTGGGTGATGTCCAGCAGGATACGGGTGCCCGTGCGGTAGGGTGTGCCGATATCGCGGCACAGGTCTTTCAGAAATTCCACCAGGCGCTGGCGGGCGTCCTTGAACAGGAGGATCTGCAGGCGGCGTTCGAGGCGTTGCATACGTTCGCCGAATCGTTTGGTGAGGGTAAGGGAGAAAGGCACGTAGTCGCGGGCGAGTTCGCGGGCTTTGTCCACATTCAGTTTGCAGATCATGGTGCGGTCTACCACGGCCTGGGCGAATTCGCGGTGGCGCCGTTCGCCGAAAATGGCTTTTTCGCCCAGTATTTCCCCGCGGCCCAGGAAAGCCAGCACCTGTTCGTTGCCTTCATTGTCGTAATATCCGACTTTCACGCGACCCTCGGCGACCAGGAAAATTTCGCGCACCAGGTCGCCCTCCATAAACAGGAAATCCTGCTTGTTGTAACAGTTGAGCGGGTGTGTTTTCAGGTGGTCATTGTATTTGTACGGGCATAGGATCTCGTACAAATCCACTTCCTCAAAGTACCATATTTCCTTGTTCATACCTGAAGGGTTTGAGGTAGGGGTTTGACAGACAATGGTTTGCGGTGTTTGGGTTGATAGGGTTTCAATTCATTCAGGTGAACGCGCCGGGAAAACACCAGGTCGGCGCCGGTACGCAAACGAATGGAATACAGGCAGGTTTCCCAATCGGAATAGGGTATCCGGTTTTCGGTGCCATGCAGCGGATGCCGGAACAGCCGGTCGCAGCAATAGTCGTGTATTTCCAGTACGGGCTCGCGGAGTTTGCGGTCGAGCCGGATGATCAGGTCTTTGTTTTGAGTATCCACCGAAAAATGGATCAGTTCGTTCGAAAAGCCGTGGGTATGGCCGGGCATTTCGCCGAACAACCAGCGCAGGGCATGCTCGAACTCACGCGCCCAGAACCACTCGGCGTGAACGCCGTCGGTATGCAGGTCATAGTGCAGGTTGCGGTCGTCGTGGCCGGCTTCCAGCAGGGTTTCGTACAGGTCGAGCAGGTCGCTCACCATGGTTTTGCTTTCCTGCTGGCCGGCCATGAGCAGGATTTTTACGGGTAACCTGGGTTTGTGTTTTTGCACAAAAGGAAGGATTTCACTTGAGAACCACAGCGAAGGGGAAAAAACGCCGCTCATGCCGAACACATCGGGGCGTTCGATGGCGGCGTACAGCGCCATGAGTCCGCCCAGGCTGCTGCCCATGATACCGCTGTGTTCGCGGTCGGACAGGGTGCGCAGGTGTTCGTCGACAAAAGGTTTGAGGGTCTCGCATACGAAATCGAGATAGGCGCCGCCCTCGCCGCCGCCGTATTGGGGGTTTACCCAGGGGGAATATTCGGCGATACGGTGTTCGCCGCTGTTTTCAATGGCGATAAAAATGGGTTGGTGCACATGATCGGGGGTTCGGGGGTCGCCGTCTTTATGAAGGAGGAAAAGGCGGTTGAGGGCCTGGTCGATACCCCAGGAGCCGAAAATGGCATCGGGATTGTCAAACAGGTTTTGGCCGTCCAGCATATACAGGACGGGGTATCGCTGGTTGGGGGCCGTCCAGTAGTCGGGCGGCAGGCAGGCCCAGATGCGCCGGCCGCGGCCCAATTGGGGCGAATAAAACGCCGGGTGCAGGAGGATGACATTTTCCGGCAGGCTTTTCCCGCCAGCCGCGTCCCGCCGGTCCGTCCAGGATTCGACGCGGAGCCATAATTCGTTTACCGGAAATCCGGCTTTATACCGGCGGTTGGGCCGTTCGTTGCCCTGCTCGTCGCCCTCGGCTGCCGTCCAGCTGCCGCGGGTGACTTTAAATTCGAGCAGGCTCAGGTCGCTCTGAAATTCCAGTTGCCCGCTGCCGTTTTTTTCCTGTTCAAAACGGAAACGCGGATCGGCAGGCTGCCATTCATTGAAATTGCCCGACAGGAATACCGGCTCGCCGGGCGGAGAACCCGGTGGGAGGGCCTGTAGGTGGAAGCGCAAGGTTCTCATATTCAGCAGAAGGATGTAGGTCTGATTCAATTGCACATTGGCCCGGCGCCCAGGGCGCCTTTATTGATTCGCCGGAGCGTAGCCGGATCAGCATACAGAACGAGCCAGTCGCCGTGTTGTTCGAGTTGGCCCCTTACTTGTACGCCATCCGCCACAAAATCGGACAAACAATCATTGAGGGCTTCGCCTTTTTGCCCGGCCAGCAGGTAGTATTCCGTTTCACCGGCGGTATTGGTAACCTTCAGCACGGGCGGGATGCCGCCGGCGATGCAGCGCACCGCACAGTCGCGGTGTGGTTTGCCCTCCCCCGGTTTCATCACGCCGAGCATACACTTGGGGTCGGTGATCTCGCCGCGCAGGGTAACGGCGCCGAGCGGCTGATTTTCATTTTCCGGCGTGGCGGTATCCGTCGTACTGTTTTCCAGCCTGTGCACTTCCAGGGCTGTTTTTCCGTCGTGATACACCAGAAATCCGGCGAGTTTGACGGCCTGGCCGTTTTTTAAAGCCGCGGCGCCTTCAATATGGTCAAAGCCGAATTTGCCGGGCGCTACCAGGAGGATATTTTGAAAAACCGCTTGACCGTGTGCATCCGTGCCGCCGGCGACGCGAAGGAACGGGAACGGATCGCGGATAAAGGTCCCGCTCAGTTCGGTCGTCGTTCCAAACTCGAAGGTGGCGGTAGAAAAACCGGATTGATAACGAACGATCAGAAAAGCCAGCAAGGGGATAGCGATCCCTGCACCGGTGATGAATCGCCGCACCGCGCGTTTGAACGACGGCGGTATTTCTTTTTGCCAGCCGATGTAGAATTCTGTATCTGGTGACATAGTTTGGAAGGTTTGGAGGGTTTAGAAAGTTTAGAGGGTTTAGAGGGTTTAGAGGGTTTAGAGGGTTTAGAGGGTTTAGAAGGTTTAGAGGGTTTAGAAGGTTTAGAGGGTTTAGAAAGCTTAGATAGTTTAGACGTCAAACGATTAGCGCCGGAGGACGGGATGTACCTTCCGGGTAAGGTTTGGGGTTTACAAAAACGCTGCTGCCATGCACCTGCACGTCGTAGGTGCACACTTTTTCCTCAAAGGGTGGCGGCGATTGACCGTTCTCCGGCAAATACTGGTAGCCGTGCCACGGACAGGTGATGCAGCCGTCGATGACTTTCCCTTCGCTGAGCGGCCCGTTCTGGTGTTTGCACAGGTTGTGCACGGCCGACAGTTTGCCGTCGTATTTGAACAGGGCAATGTTTTCGCCTTCAAGGATCAATAATTTGGCCCGGTTGTCGGGTATCTCGGCCACCTCGCAGGCATAGACGAAACCGCGCAGGGTATCTTCCTGCTGCGTTTCCAACGGCGGTTGTTTTCGGGCCGAAGCGCCGGCTTCTTTTTGGGCCTGTTTCCAGGCAGCCATCACGTGCAGGCCGATGACCGTAAACATGCCCAATCCCGTCAGACCGGTGAGCACGGGCGATTTTTCCAGTTGGATCACGCCGAGCATCACATGCAGGACCAGCATCGCATACGCGCCGTAAACGCCCATGTGCAGGGCTTTCCATACGGGCGGCGTCAGGTTTTTCAGCCAGAAATCGTGGCTCGTGGCGGCCATCAGGAATAGTATGATCAGGGCGAAAAAACCCAGTGCCTGAAAGGGAAAACGGGCCAGGGAGCCGTATTGCGTATTGGAGCCGAACAATGAAACCAGCGGATCGGCATTGCCCAGCGCATGAAACTGCACCAGGTTGAATATGCCGTGCGTCAGCGCCAGGAGGAACATCGTTACGCCCAGGTGCCGGCGGTTGTACAGCAGGGGCAGGAATTTCGGATACAGCCGGCACAAGGGCCCTATACTCAGGATGATATGCAACATCAGGAACGCCAGGGTGCCCGTGGCCCGGATGATCAGCGTTTCTGCCGTGATCTGCGGGTGCAATGCCAGCTGCAACACGCCGAATAACAACAAGTAGCCTGCCACGAACGACAGCATCAGCCGGTCGTACATCCTTTTATGCGGCGTCCAGTGGATGGGATCGTAGAGGACAGACATTGTTTAGTGATGAGTGATGAGTGATGAGCGATGAGTGATGTTATTCCAGGGTTAGTTTTTGCAGGACGCGGTTGTGGATTTTATCTTCCAGGCGGAGTTTTATGGGAACGGTCAGGCTGTCGAGGTCGAAGCGCCAGACACCGCGGGTACCGAGCAGGCCGATCAGTTGTTCCGCGTGTTGGTTTTCCAGAATAACAAGGGTATTCGGGTTGGAGAGCGGTTTTTGGATAAAAATTTCCAGCTGTCGTTTGGTTCCGCTGCTGTCTTGCCGGAGGTTGATCAGCAAATCGCCGGATTGCCGGGACTGGGCCAGCACCGGAAGGGCTAGAGCCTGTTCCCGGCGCACCGGCTGCTGCCTTATTTCGCCGGGTATCGCCCGGATGGCGGCCAGCCAGCCCATAGGGAGCAGAATGGCCAGCGCGTACCAGGCGTACCGGTGTGTTTTTCTTAAAGCAGGTGTCATAGCGTTTCGTTCGATGTTGCGGTTTTCATCTTGCGGGCGGTTTTCCGCCACTTGCGCCACAAGACGGGCCACATGGCCACACTCCCCGGAAACAGCAGCGCGCGCGTTTTCCAGGAAATACCCCGCGCCGCTTCGTCGATCAGGGCCGCGCCGCGACACAGGAACATGGCTGCGAAAACCACCCCGAAAAAGAGGTACAGGTAAAAGAGGTCGACGAGGAATTCGATTGTTTTCATAACTTTTCAATCTCCCGCCCCAGAAAGTACCCGATGACCGTGCGCAACAGCCCGATCACAGCCAGGCTGATCAGCTCGTGCCATTCCGGGTGCAGCATGGTGGCGAGAATATCAGAGACGATGTAAAAATCAAGCCCGAGCAGGATATAATTCCCAACCATGGGTCGCAGCGCGCTGATGCCCTCCAGGGCCATGGCGCCGCTGTGCCGCATTTCGCGCCATTCGTGTTGCAGGAAGCCCCACATGCCTTTGGAAAATCCGACCAGCAGTACGGCGGCGCTGAGCAGTTCAATGCCGTTGGACAGGCGCAGCAGGAGCAGTACGCGGTAGTCTTCCATAGCTTAAGCCTTGTTGTACAGTTTGATCACTGTTTCGCGCATCGTGTTGCCGGTGTCGCCAAGCAGGAACGCGATGGTGTCGGCGGCGGCTTCAGGGGTGATCCATTCGCGGAAGTTGGCGTCGGGCATGGCAGCGCGGTTTTGCGGCGTATCGAGCGTGGAGGGCACGACGACGCTGGCCCGGATGTTTTTGAATTTCCCCTGGTCGTTGATGATCTCCGCCAGGCGGAACAACAGCGACTTCGAGAGGGCATACGCTACCTGATTTTTGGCTTCGGCCGGATTCAGGGCCGGACGCGCGCCGATAAAAACGAACTGTCCGCTGCCCTCCCGTTCAAAATGTTCCAGCAGGGGACGTGCAATGTTGAAGGCCGTGTTGAAGTTCAGCTTGAACATTTTATCCAGTTCGTAGGCCGTGGTTTCGGCTATGGTGCCCGGCTGCCAGCCGCCTACGATACAAACGGCGGTATCCACATCCGGATCCTGTGCGATAATGCTCTTTACATAACCCTCTGTCACCGTTTCATCGGCCAGGTTGAGAAATTGGGTATGTACTTTGTCCGAGTTAACATGTTCATGGAAGGCCTGGGAGTTTTCCCCCAATCCCAGGGCGGCATACACGGTGTAGCCGTCGCGGATGAAACGCCGGACGACAGCCCGGCCCATATTGCCGGCAGCGCCGGTGACGATGATGGATTTCATGTGTTTTTGATGTTTCTCTGGTAAAAATTTGATGATACAAAGGTGGGTAAAGTGCAAAAAGGCAAAGTTTACCCAGGTAACATTTTCAAAAATAGCGTCTGTTCACCGAAGGCCGCACATTGGGGCAGAGATGAATCACTCAATCACTCAATCACTCAATCACTCAATCACTCAATGAAAACCGCATCGAAAGACCGCTTTGCTGCAAATCCATCTTTTCCAAACCGTCGCAGCGGCCAGCATCCCTGTCACCGGCGCTATCATAAAGATCCACATATTCCTGAAATTACCGGCCGCCACAGCAGAAGCGATCGACCGGGCCGGATTCATGGATACACCCGACAAGGGATCTTCAACAATAATGTACAACATGAGCAGGCTTCCCGCAAAAACGCCCGTGTACGGGGCGGTTTTTTCAAAGTTACTCGAATACAACACGGTGAGCAACAAGCAGAAAGAAATAACCACTTCCGCCGCGAATGCTGCACCGGCGCCGGCCATGCCCGGTTGTGTTTGCACGTAATTGACTTCCGGGGCGCCGGCATAATCGGGGAAAAACAGTTTGAACAACAACATCGCCGCTGTCCCGCCCGCAAACTGAGCCGAAATATACCAGAAAGCGTCGTACCGGCCGATTTTTTTCAGGTAAAAAAACGTAAGCGTTACGGCCGGATTCATGTGCGCGCCCGAACGCCGGCCCCAGCCCGAATAAATGAGACCGACGGCTGTCAGCCCCATCGCCACGCCCATCAGGCAACGCCGGAGCAAAGGGTCGGCCACCGCCTGACCGGTAAGCCCGGCAAAACTGGTGGCCGACACCATGAACATACCCAGCGCCCAGGCCTCGATGAGATAGTTGGGCCAGTTGCTACGGAGCGCCTGTATCATTACTTGACCAGGATGTTGGCCCAGAAGTCATCCCCTTTTTTCATCAGGGTCTTTTCCGGGGTGGTTTTGAGTTCCTTTTCCCAGTTCGTCAGCGCGTTGGCATAGAA